>JBQTGW010000373.1:0-6989 GCA_052390495.1 Pseudonocardiales bacterium | reverse complement strand
GCACATCCAGGCTCAAGAGGTAGAGCAGGCTCTGCATGTTGCAATCACCGCAGTCGACCTCGCGGCGGCGATACGATCAGAGCGAGTGCTGGGCCGAGCACGCCAGTTCCGTCGGATAGTTCCCGCTCGCGCACCGCACAAACTTCTCAGGGAATTCGACGAGCACATGCGCGCCGCAAGCGCACGAGAGAGGGCCATAGAGTGAGGTTCATCGGGATTACCGGGCATCGGGGCCTACCCGCACCCACCACCCGTCTGGTGGACCAAGCTCTACGGCACACCCTGTCCGAATACGGCACCGACATCACCGGCGTGACCGCACTGGCAGACGGTGCCGATCAACTCTTCGCGCGCGCTGTACTAGATCAGGGGGGTCAGCTTGAGGTCATTGTGCCGGCAGCACGCTTTCGCGACGGCCTTCCTGGCAAGTCGCATGCGGCATACGACAACCTCATCGGGCAGGCGAGAAGAGTGCACCGGCTTGACTTCACAGAATCGACCGCTGAATCGCACATGGCCGCGAGCGAACTGATGATCTCAATGGTGAGCGAACTGCTCGCCGTGTGGGATCAACAGCCTGCCCGCGGTTACGGAGGCACAGCCGATATCGTCGCCCACGCCCGGGATCGTGGGCTTACGGTGCGGATCATCTGGCCAGACGGCGCAACCCGTGATTAATGCTACAGCCACACTTTCACGCTGAGCGACTTCCGAATACCTACAGTTATACGGCGGGTGGGTGCTGTGCCCGATCTATCGTGAACTCCAGCCGCCGCCCCCAACCAGAACGATCACTCTTCCCATCAGATGAGAAGTGCGCCCACCGCAGGGCCCAAAACAGCGATTAGGCTCCGAATGGCTGCCCATCGGCTACCTAAAACCGATTGCTTCGAAATACCGGTGGCCACGACCCGCTCTGCTGTCGCCGAGTTCGACACCAGAGTTGCTAGCTCAGCTTGAGACAGCTCTGGTGTCGAACTCGGCGCGTGTAGAGCCGTCCCGGGGCATCGGTAAGGATGTAGCCAGGCTACTTGTCACCCTTCTGGGCGGTGCGCCGGGCGCGCTGGGCACTCCCGTTAGAAGTTGAATATCACTCCGCCGGTCGCGCGGATGGCGACGCACCTGTTAGAGAATTCCTGCTTGTAGTGCCGTGGTTCACCGTTCCAGGTACCCGAGGCGGCCACGATCACCGGGGCGAACTCCAGTGTGCATACCCCTGGGTCTTCCGGGATGCCCTCGATCCGGCCATCGGACCGGCTCAACTGCTCGCAGGCGGTGACCGGGTCAGGGTGGGAGCCACTACCATCCGGCGGGCAGGTCAGTGACGCACTGGCGATGGGCTCACCGCCGGCCGATGATGTGATGGACAGCGCGAAGGAACCCTGCGACGCCACACTCATGATGATCTCCACTCATTCGGCACCCCGATTGGGATGGGGCGCAAGTAATGTCACACCTTTCGGTTCCAGATGTGCCATAACTGGAATGACGGTCGAAGGTGCTGCGCAGATACGTGGGCGCTCGTCAGGGCTGGCTGCCGTCCGCGATCCACTGGCGGAACGTGGCGATACGCTCCGGGGGCCAAGCGCCGTCGCAGGGCATGCTGTCGTCTTCGAGCCTGGCCAGGATGTTGGCCGCACGGTCCCGCACGTCCTCGTATCGGTGCAGATCGAACTGGGCGATGGCCAGCATCGAGGTGCGATCGGGGGTCTCGCGGAAGAGGCCCCTGATGTCGGACTCAAAACTGAGGGATGTCGGCGGCGGTGGTGGCGGGGGTGGTGGATCCGGCGTAACCAGCGGCTCCGGCTCCGGATCCCGCTCCTGCTGGACACCGATCTGCCCTGGCGGGGAGTCGTCGGGGGCCCCCTCGGTGATCCACTGACGGATGAACCCGATGCGGGCGCTGGGAACCGGCGGGCGGAACAGGGGCATCCGGAAACCCGGACCCTCCAGCCGTTGCACGAGCGGCGCGGTGGCCGGATCGGGGTTGACGGTACCGTCCGGATTCAGCTGCACCGGCGGCTGTGCACCAGGAAAGCGAACGGCGAGGAACTGGTCGCGGGTCCGTTCGGCCCAGACATTGCCGTGTGCGCCAATGGTGAAGCCCCGCACCGCTTCCTCCAGAATCGTCACCGCCTTCCCGAAGCCGGTCGGCAGGCTTTCCGCCGGTACGCCATTTCCCTCGGCCAGGGACTGCATCACGATCTGGGCTCGCGCATCCTGGCTCACGAGATCGGTGAGGAAGCCGTCGGCGTCCGCTGCGGTGTCATCGGGTTGGAGCTGTTCGCGGATGAGCGCGACGGCGGCGCGGGAGGCGTCGAGGTGCATCCGCCAACGCTGCGGCTCGGCGTCGGGCAGGTTCAGGGTGTAGGGGAGCTCGAAGGGTGGGCCGGCGTGGACTGCGCCCGGCGGGTCATCCTTCGGCAGCTGCACGAGCTTGCCGGCGATCTTCTTCAGGTGTCGCATCTCGTCGAAGGTCCCGATCAGCAGCAGGCCGCGATCGGTACGGTCGCCGAGCCCGGGACCGGGCGCTTCGGAGTACAGGTCGTGGTCCAGCCGCAGGAAGTGCGCGAGCTGTCCCAGCAGCAGGCGGTAGCGGAGGTTGAACAGGTGCGCCCAGGCCCGCGTTCGCGGATGGTTGATGCGCCCGGTGCTCGCGTGCGCTTCCAGCGCCGTCTCCACCACGTCGCAGGGAGGCTCGGTGGGCGTCGAGGTCGTGTTGGGGTTCGTCGCCACCGGCCAGGTGATCGTCACCCCTGCCGCGGACAGCGCCGACACCCGCTTGTAGACGTCGAAGAACCTCTCGAAGTGCGATTCGGTGCCCTCGGGGGCTGGATCGAAGCCCTCTCCCTGGGCACCGACGGCCCGAATGGCGGCGAGGGCGGCCGCCCGGACGGCAGCGACGTCCGGGTCCGCGAACGACGCGACGATCAGCGGTTCACCGGGGCCGCCTGCCCGTGGCTCGTAACCCCAGTCCGGGAACTTCGCCTGCAGAGCGAAGGTGTCGAGGTGGAAGTCGTCATCGGCCAGGCCGTCGGAGAAGAGGTACTCCAGCCGCGCGAAAACCGGCCCGATATGCCGGACCTCCTGCCCGCCGTTGGATCGGGTGGCGTCGACGCGGATCTGGTCGAGCAGCTCCCGGTCCGCATCGGACAGCTCGGAAGGGAGCTCGGACGGACTCTCGGCGATCACGTACTTGGCGAGCGAGTCGAGCGTCACGGGCTCGAGCGTGAAGCGGAACGGGTAGATGGCGCTGGAGTAGGGGGAGACGTCCCGGTTGAGGTTCAGCGGCCCGCCGATCAGGTGCAGCAGGTTCTGCACGGTGACGAGGTGCCCCATCTCCTCGCGGGCGATCTGCGTGAGGCGCTCCTGCACCGTCTCGAGCTCTGTCCGGTTCGGATCGGCGACGCGGACCGAGTAGGCGGCGTAGAGGTACTGCACCATCAGGGCGTGCTCGATCTCGGCCGCGGCCGTCAGCAAGAAGACGGCCTCGTCGCGTGGCTCCAGCGGCGGGTCGTGCAGCGGCCCGGGAGCCTCGGCCACCGCCAGGACCCGTCGAGCACCGTCGACGTACTCCCAGGACGGCATCCGGGTGATCGAGCCCGGGGCGAAGAAACGTCCTTCCACGATGTGTGCTCCTCGATGTCAGCGGGTCGCCCCGGTCAACGGGTGATATGCACGATCTGGCTTTCCGAGCTACCGTCCACGGTCACCCGGAGGAGGAAGCTGACGCCGGTCAGTGACCGGCCTGCGTCGTCGGTAGCGTCCCACTCGACGGTGCGCGGTCCCGCCGCGGGTTGCGGCTCATCGAGCAGTTGGCGGACGTACTCACCGAAGCGGTCCCAGACGTCGACAGTCAGGCGCCCGGCGCCGTCGGGAACGGTAACCGCGAGCCGCAGTGGCGCGTCGCTACGTTTCGGGGCGTTGTCGTCGAGAAAGTGGAGGCCCGCCGACGGGGCGACCGCACGGGCCGCCTCCGTCGGCTCGGCGGAGTACCGGTAGACCGTGCGCCCCGCAGCGTAGCCGACGGTGACCGGATTACCGAGGAAGCGGAAGCGGTTGATGAATAAGCCAATCTCGTTGGCGTTCTGCCAGGTCTTGCCGCCGTCGGTGGTCGAGCTGCTGAAGCCTTCCTGGAAGGTGGCCGAACCCCAGCCCCCGACCCAGCCCGTGCACTCGTCGATGAACCCGACGCCCTCGAGGTTGGCGTTGCCCTGTGGGTCGTTGATGTCGATGCGGGTCCAGCTGTCGCCGCCGTCGGTGGTCTTGAGGATGGCGCCCCGCTCGAAGCTTTCCAGTGCTACGTAGCCGAGTCGGTCGTCCAGGAACTGGATCTTCCATCCCCACTCACCGAGCGGGAGCTGGGCACTGAGCCCGGCGACCTTGTCCACCCAGGTGCGGCCGCCGTCCTCGGTGCGCAGCACCACGGCGCGGACGTCGTCGCGGCCCGGGTTGGCCACGCTCGCCTTGCCGCCCACGACCCAGCCGTGGTCGGCGTCGGTGAAGTAGGTGTCCACCAGCAGGGTGGCGTGTGCCGACATGTCCCAGGCCTGCCAGGTCGCCCCGCCGTCGATGGTGCGCATCATGCTCGTAGGCCGGTTCGGGAAGTTCGTACCCGAGGCGTAGACGACGGACTCGTCGACGACCGAGAGGCCGCAGACCGCTGACGGGGCCAGCGGAGGGAGGTCGGTGACGTTCGTCCAGGTCGCGCCCCCGTCGACGGTCTCGAACAGTCGTTTGCCCGCCGTCAACGTGCCCACCCAACCGCGGGTTTCGGACGCGAAGCCGACGCAGCGGAAATAGACCTCCGGGTCGTGGAGCTGCTCCACCCAGGTGGTGAAGCCGTCCTCGGTGTACACGATCTGGCCGTTGCTGTTGACCGCCCACCCGCGCTGCGGGTCGTTGAACCAGATGTCGTCGGTCCGCGAGCTCGCCACGGGCGCGTTGGTGGCGCGCCAGGTCAGCTCCCCCACGGCCGGGGTGTCAATTAACTCGCCGTTCGTCGCACCGTACGTCACCTCGGGCATATTCAGCCTCCAAATAGGGAAGGGTCGACTCTCTGGTGTAGGAGCGTCGACCCAGGCAAGCGGATACCTCCGCAGCGGCGGAAATCCGCCCGTACCCCGGCCAGAACGGCAGCTGTGCCTCCAGGGTCGGCGGCGTCCAGCTGGGTTAAACGCTCTCGGGTGGGGAGCCTGCGGGTGGAGAGCCTGCGGGTGCGCCGGGTGGTGCAGGATGGGGGTCGTGAAGCGGCCCGCCTCCCCGTCTGGCGCCGAGGATCCCCGCTCGGGGAGACGGCGCGGGGTGGGGCGTGGTCGGCGCTGGGTGCCTGACAGCGCACGCACTGGTCACCCTCGCACCGACGAGGCCCCCACCGAGGCACTGCTACCCGATTTCTCGCCCGTTGCGACACCGTTGCCCCTGCCGACCCCACACGCTGCCCATCCGGCCGAGGAGCCGAGCTGGCCGCCGCGCTGGTCGGCGGCACCGGGCTGGGCGGCACCAGGCTGGGCGGCACCGGGCCCGACAGCGCCGGGCCCGACAGCGCCAGGCCCGACAGCGCCAGGCCCGACAGCGCGGCAAGCTTCCGACGATCCCGCGCCACCGCCTCTTCGGTACCCGCGCAAGATCACCGTCACCCGAGTCGTGGCATGGCGGAGCAAGCAGCTGGTCTCCGGTGGGGCGCGGCGCTTCCACCGGGCCACGACGGCCGACGGGGCGGGACGCTCCGGGCTGTCCTCGCTGACCTACGCGACGATGATGAACTACGCGGCGGATGCCGCCATCGCCGTCGCGCTGGCCAACACGTTGTTCTTCGCAGCCGCCGCCGCGGAGAGCCGCACCAATGTGGCGCTGTACCTGCTCATCACAGTAGCGCCGTTCGCGGTGATCGCCCCGGTGATCGGACCGCTGCTGGACCGGTTGCAACAGGGCAGACGGGTGGCGATGGCGCTGTCCTTCGTCGGGCGCGCCCTGCTGCTGGTCGTGATGGCCATACATGTGGACGACTGGCTGCTCTACCCGGCCGCGCTGGGCTTCTTGGTGCTGTCCAAGTCCTTCGGGGTGCTCAAGGCAGCGGTGACCCCCAGGGTGCTGCCCCCGGAGATCACCCTGGTCAAGACCAACTCGCGGCTCACCGTGTTTGGGCTGGTCGCAGGCGGATTGGTCGGGGCGATGGCGGCCGGGGTGGTCGCGCTCGCCGAATCGTCGGGTGCGCTGTGGTTCACCGCGGTCGTGTGCCTGGGCGGGGCTGCGCTGTGCCTGCGCATCCCGACCTGGGTCGAGGTGACCGAGGGCGAGATTCCCGCCTCACTGCGCACCGAAGGGGCCGAACTCAAGCCCGACAGGGCCGACGACGTCGCAGCGCAACGCCGCCGTGAGCCGATGGGCAGGCATGCGGTGGTCGCGTTGTGGGGAAACGCGACCGCTCGGGTGCTCACCGGTTTTCTCACCCTGTTCATGGCGTTCGTGGTGAAGGCGCAGACCGAGGGCTCGCCGGGACGCCAGTTGGTGCTGCTGGGGCTCGTCGGGGCGGCCGCCGGGGTGGGCGCGTTCCTGGGCAACGCGGTCGGCGCACGGTTGCATTTCGGCAAGCCCGATCAGGCCATCCTCGGTTGCGTGGCCGCAGGACTCACCATGGCGGTACTCACCGCGCTGGTGGAGGGGATCGCCGTTGTCGCGGTCACCGCCCTGGTGGCCGCGACGTGCAGCGCGATCGCCAAGGTCTGCCTGGACGCAGTGATCCAACGGGACATGCCGGAAGCCTCCCGAGCCTCGGCATTCGGCCGGTCGGAGACCGTGCTGCAGCTTGCCTGGGTGACCGGCGGCGCACTGGGCGTGCTGCTGCCACCTACCTACTGGATCGGCTTTGCCTCGGTTTCGGTGCTGCTGGGCGCGGGGCTGGCCCAAACCCTGCTCGCCCGGCGTGGATCGTCGCTGATCCCCGGGTTCGGCCGCGCGCCCTAGAATTGCCGGTCATGTCCCGTGGC
>JBQTGW010000372.1:0-17070 GCA_052390495.1 Pseudonocardiales bacterium | reverse complement strand
CGGTGTCTCGGCGACGCTGCTGAACCTGACAGCGGGGAACCTGGCACTAACTCAGGGTTAACAATTCGCAGCTAGTAGGGCAACATGTGGCTATGAGAGGTGGGAAGGGCCGTGCTCGTCAGCTTCGGCGTGCCGATGTGCGCCGTCGTGGACCGGGCGCGCCCGGCGCCGCCTACCCGGGGCGCCGATCCACGACTCGAACCGATCAAGGCGGCGGTGCCCGCTCCTCTTGACCCACTTTACGGTGCCCAGCCCGCGTCCAGTCAACAGAACAAGAACGGGGAGTGACTTCGTGCGGAATCAAGATCCCTTAAGTCTCGACGCTACTCAGCTTGAACGCTTCGCCGAACTTGGTTTTCTGGTTCTTCCCGAATTTCTCCCAGCCGATCTGACAACCCACCTTGAAGCCGAGGTCGACCGATGGGTGGATACCGGACTTCGGGCCAGCTCGATCGCGTCGTGTGTCGATCCTGAGTCGTTCGGGCCGCCACCGGTGATGGAGCTCGAGATGGCAGCTCATGGCGAGCTTATCTGCTATCCGCCCCTCATGGCGATTCTCGCTCAGCTGTTGGGTCCGACGTTCGCGTTCCATCACCTCCATAGCGACCGGCGCGACCCCGGCTCAGAGGGAAAGGATTGGCACCACGACTACGAGCAGAACCCGCAGGTCGATCGGACCCACACTATGATCCACACGATGCACTATCTCGGTGGCCTCGACGAATCAGTGGGTGGTCTCGCCGTGCTCCCCGGATCGCATCGCGAGGTTGCCGAGAAGACCGCTCGTGCCCATCTGGGCACGTCCGAGCTACCCAGTGAGGTACTCATCGGGAAATTGCCGCCCGGATCGACTATCCTGCTGCACTCGGCGCTGTTCCATGCGCGCCGTCCCGCATCGGCGGAGTCCGGCAAACGGCGCTACCTGGTCGACAGCTCGTATTGCGAAGGCGGGGTCCGTTGGCCGACGGTCAAGCCGTACTGGCGATACATGCTGGCCCGGGCCAAAGACCTCGGGCTGGACCGTGGGCGGTGGCCGGAGCTCTTCTCCGAGGACCACTTCGCCGAATACGCCAGGCCAACCGGCCTGAGCAGGGTCGGGTTATGAAAGTTCTTGTCGCAGTCACGTTCGATGACGTGTTGCGGCGCTTTTATCAGGAACATGCTCTGGACCGGGCGCACGAGGCGAATACCAACAGCGAAGCCGAGCAGCACCTGCGGAATGCGGACGCGCTGCTGGGCCAGTGGAGCAGGGTGCTGATGGGCCGCCGCGACATCCTCGGCGTCATGCTGCCGTGGCATCTCAGTGAAGGAGGAAGCCGCGAGCTCATCCCGAAGTCCGGGCTGACGGTCGCTTCGGCGGCAAAGCGGCTACGCTCAGCGGGCCGGCAGCACGCTCAGGCGAACCCGACCTGCTGGGGCAAACTAGCCTGGCACCGAAAGTCGCCGTTGACCCCGCTCTTCCTGAGTACCCGCGCCATCGGCACCGTCGACTATGCGGATCTCTGCGTGAAAGACGGGCTCACCCACCTTGACGGGCTGCATCGCATGCTCGCTTGGGAGTTGTCCGACCGGCTTCCCGAAGACGATCGGATCGAGGCGTACGTGGCGGGTGCCTTGCCGGTCACCCGGCCACCTGACCGCAACCTAGCCACGGCCGATGTAGGGCATCGCACTCGGCATCACCGTGACGAATTGCACGTTCACGGCCAGCGGCAGGTTCGCCATCGCGACGACCGTATCCGCAACATGGCGGACATCCATGGTCGGCTCGACCTGGAAGGTGCCGTTGGCTTGCTTGACAGCAGGCTGCGTCCGCCCGGGGCGCGCCACGTTCCCGATATCGATCTGACCGCACGCGATGTCGTACTGGCGGCCGTCCAGGGACAGCGACCGGGTCAGCCCCGCGACCGCGTGCTTGGCCGCGGTGAAGGCGATCGAATCCGGCCGCGGGACGTGCGCCGAAGGGGCGCCGTTATTGATGATCCGACCACCGCGAGGTGACTGGTCCTTCATCATGCGATAGGCCGCCTGCGCACACAGAAAGGTGCCGGTGGCAATGGAGTTGAGGACCCGGCGCCAATCCTCGACGGCAACGTCCTCGGTCGGCGTGTACGGCATAGTGTCAGCGGCATTGTTGAACAGCAGGTCGATCCGCCCGAATCGTTCGCCAACGGTGGCGAACAAACGGGCGACAGCGTCGGCTTCGGTGATGTCGGCCACCACCGGAACGGCCCGATCGGCGGCGTCGCCCGCGAGCTGGACGGTCCCCTCGAGTGCGGCCTCCCGACGGCCGACCAGCACCACCGACCAGCCGTCTTCGATGAGCGAGAGAGCGCAGGCACGGCCAACGCCACTGCCGGCGCCGGTGATGACGGAGACTTTGTCAGCCATGCGTAAGACTCCTTGGGAGACGTCGATGATGATGAACGAGGATAGGAGCCGCAGATGACCCACACAAGCACCGATGGTGTCGCTCTCGGCTTACCCGAGCACGCGACAACCAAGATGAGTCAAGCCTGGTTCGACCGGGCGAAGCGGTCCCTCGCCGGCGGGATCAGCTCATCCGCCAGGCTGACCACAACGGGACCGCATCCGTATCCGCTGTACATCGATCACGGGTCAGGGGCACGGATCTGGGATGTCGACGGAAACGAGTACATCGACTACCTCATTTCCTATGGATGCGCCATCCACGGGCACGCCAACCCGGCGCTGGCCACCGCGCTGACCCGGGTGCTTTCCACCGGCGTGATGTTCGGGACGTGCAATGTCCCGGAGGTCGAGCTGGCCGAGCTGATCTGTCGCATGGTGCCGTGCGCCGATCTCGTGCGATACGCCAATTCGGGCTCTGAGGCGATCCAGGGCGCGGTGCGCGCGGCCCGCGGCTGCACCGGCCGCTCCAAGATCCTGAAGTTCGAGGGCCACTACCACGGCTGGGTCGATGCGCTCGCGGTCTCGAATCGCCCGGCTCCCGCCGAGGTCGGCCCGTACGAGGCACCGGCATCCCGCCCGCATTCACCCGGCATCCCGCCGAGTGTGCTGGCCGATGTGGTGATCTGTCCGTGGAACGACGCCGATGTTCTCCGCTTGGTGCTCGATGCGCACCGCGGCGAGATAGCAGCGGTGATCTGCGAACCGATCGTCGCCAACAACGCCTGCACGATGCCCGCGCCGGGCTACCTTGAAAAGCTGCGTGACGAATGCACCAGACGGGGAATCGTGCTGATCTTCGACGAGATCTGCACGGGTTTCCGCACCGGGCCAGGCGGTGCGCAAACCCTGTTCGGTGTGCTCCCCGACCTCGCGGTCTATTCGAAAGCGCTCGGTGGCGGGCTACCGATCGCGGCGTTCACCGGCCGCCAGGACATCATGGACCACATCGGCACCAACCGAATCAAACACGGCGGCACCTACAACGGATCACCACTGTGTGCAACGGCCGCTCTGGTGACGCTCACCGAGCTGGCCGACCCGGCGGTCACGGAGCGGATAGCCGATGCCGGCGAGCACGTCATGGCAGCGATCCGTAAGGCATCCAGCGACTACGGCGTGCCGTGTGCGGTGCAGGGCGTCGGGGCGATGTTCCAAGTCGTGTTCTCCGCTGACGGTGCACCGATCAGGCAGTACCGCGACACCTTCGCCCTCGACACCGGGCGCTACGACGTGTTCCGGCACGCCCTGCTACAGCGCGGGATCCACATCAACGCCTCTGGGCTGGCCTGCTGGTTCGTTTCTTCTGTGCTGACCGACGAGGACGTCAACCGGGCCTGCGCGGCAGTGCACGACGCGTTCGCGGAGATCCGCTAGGTCAAGTTCGCTGGTCGGGGGTGGCGGGTTCACGGTGCGCACACGGTAGGGCGTGGAATCATCAGGGCATGGTCCAGGGCCTGCCAGTGTTCACCTTGCCGGACGGCGTGGTGGACGCGGTGAACGTCGAGGGCGGGATGGAGTCCTGGCTGGCCGACGGCCGCCCCTTGGTGGCCGAGACGAGCACGCCGCCCACCGTGGTCTAGGTCGTGGGAATGCCCTACACCGGCCCACCGGCCTACCCATCCCCGCCGAGCTGGGGCTTCCCGCTGGTCACCTGGCAGCCCCCACCGCAGACCGCACCGCGGGTGAGCGACGTGGCGCGGATGCGGTCCCTGGCCGCCCTCGCGGTTCCGCTGCTCTGCCTCACTGCCGCGCTGGCGCTGGGCACCGCGGGCGCCGAGGCATGGCGGTACAAGCTGCTGCTGGACAGTCGCACCGACGCGGTGCCCGCCTGGCCGCTGCAGGTCAGCGACACGATGGTGGTCACCGGGGGGATGACCGCGCTGCTCGCCGCCGCCCTGGCAGGTGCGGTCGCGCTGGGCTGGCTGGTGCACGCCTGCGCAGCCGCGGCTCAGGCTGCTGGGGTCGCCCCGCCCCGGTCCGCCAGGCAGGTGGTCGCGGGCGTCCTGGTGCCGGGGGTCAACCTGGTGCTGCCGGGCGCGGTGCTGGCCGAGCTGGAGCATGCGGCGCTTGGCCGCGATCCCGATCGCAGGCCGCACCCCACTGCCCTGGTCACCTGGTGGTGGGCGGCCTGGGCGACGGGGCTGGTGCTGGCCACCGTCACCCTGTTGTGGGGCCTCCGCGATGGAGTGCAGGCCCAAGCCGACGGGGTGTTGCTGCATCTGGCCACCGACGTGGTGGCCGGGGTGGTCGCGATCACCACGGTCATCGTGATACGGCGGCTGACCCGGCTGCTCAGTCCGGTCACAGCTCGCCGCGGTCGCCGGATGGTCGTCATCAGGGTAGTTAGTGGTTCCACCCCGGTCGGCTGACCGCGGTCAGCGGTCGTTACCGCGAGCCAGGATCATAGAGCTGTGTCGATGAATACACCGCTGATCGTGGCGCACCGGGGCGCGTCGGCGCACCGCGCCGAGCACACCCTGGCCGCCTACGCACTGGCCCTGGAGCAGGGTGCCGAGGGGTTGGAGTGCGACGTACGACTGACCAGGGACGGACACCTGGTCTGCATCCACGACCGGCGGGTGGACCGCACCTCCACCGGCCGTGGGGTGGTGAGCAGGCAGGACCTAAAAACTCTCACCGGGCACGACTACGGCGGCTGGGACGACGAACTGAACAGCGCCGACGACCTGATCACCCAGCGGGTCGCCAGCCCGCAACCGGATGAGACGGGGCTGCTCACCCTGGACGCGTTAGTCGGGCTGATCTTCGACTGGCCCAAGCCGGTGCAGCTGTTCGTCGAGACCAAGCACCCAGTGCGCCACGGCGGGCTGGTCGAGGCCAAGCTGGTGGCCCTGCTGGCCAGGTACGGGCTGGCCGCCCCGGAGTGCCGGGAGGACGCCCCGGTGCTGGTCATGTCGTTCTCCGCGCTCGCCTTGCGCCGGATCCGGGCCGAGGCGCCCAGGCTGCCGACCGTGGCACTGATCAGTGTTCTGAACACGGTGCGTTCCGGCTGGTTGCCCCCCTGGGCCGACATCGCCGGGCCCGGCATCCGCGCCCTGCGCACGGATCCGGGGTTCGTCGAGCGGGCCGCCGCACGCGGCCATCCCACCTACTGCTGGACGGCCGACGACCCGGCCGACGTCACCCTGTGCGCCGACATCGGGGTCACCTATCTGGCTACCAACCGCCCGGCGCAGACCCGTGCCTTGTTACTGCCGCGCGCCGACGCGTAGCGTGCGGCGAATGCCTGCTCCTGAGCTGCCTGTTAATGAACCATGCAAGCCCAGGCAGCCGTGTCCGTGCGGCTCCGGTAAGCGATACAAGGCCTGCCACGGCGCGGCCGGAGGCGCTGGGGACGTCATCGTCATCCGACCGTATGCGGGGCTGGCCGCCGAGTGCCAGCTCGTTGCGCTGCGGGAGTTCGTGCCCTCGGCGACTGCGCCGCTGCCACTGGTTAGCCCGGCCGAGCGGGAGATCGTGCTGGCCACCGTGCTCCCGACGGCGGCCGCCGCGTTGATCCGGAATGACGGGACGGCGTTTGTCGCACTGCAGGTGCTGACCCGCTCCGGCGACGTGTCCCGCGACCTCGGCCGCGCGGTGCACTGGGCGCTGACCGCCGCCCCCGGTGCGCTGCTGCCCGCCGTCGACCCGAAGTCCGACGAGCAGATCCGGCTGCAGGACCTGCTCGCGCCCGATACGCCGCTGGAGGTGACCCTGCACGCCGATTTCAGCTGGTGGATCCCTGGCGAAGCGCCCCCGACGGGTGCAGCGGCGCTGTCCATGCAGCGGGCCAACGAGGCGATCCTGCCGACTGAGGCAATCATCGGCGACGGGATCGACGCGGCCTACTGGGTCGACGCCGGTGAGAAGGCACACCTGCGCTGGGTTCGCCCGGAGCCGGAGGAGGAGCTGCTCGCCGCGCTCGCCCGGCTCGCCAGCCGCAACGAGCTGGACCTGGGCGACGGCTCCCGCTACGCAGGCACCTTCCGCGCCCACGGCCTGCTGGTGCCCGTCTGGGACCTGGACCCCGAGCGCCACTCCCGCGAGTGGACCACCCCCGCGGAAGCCTTCGCCCTCCGCCTACAAACCGCCCTGATCCCCCTAACCCAAGCCCCCCTAACACCCCCCGAACGCCGCGCCCTGCACGCCCTACACGCCCGCGAAGTCACCCTGCGCTGATCCCCACCCCACCCCCTCGCCCGCATGCCGCGGGCTGAGCGGGGTTATGAGGCCGTGAATAACCCCGCTCAGCCCGCTGAATGCGGAGATCTTCAGTTCGTAATGTTTTTGGGGGTATGGGGGACCTACGTTGTGGAGTCGTAGTCAGGGACAGCGACGTTTACGTGGGAGTGATCATGAGTCGGTTGAGCGAGCAAGACCGGTCCGTCCGCGCGCTGCGGCGTCGTCCGGTGATCTGGATTCTGCTGAGCATCCTGGTGGTGCTGGTCGCGGTCGGGTTGTCGGCCTTCCAGCCCTGGAAACTGTGGTCCCGCAGCACGGTGAACGAGGCACTGCCCTCCGTCGCCGCTGCTCCTGCTGCTCCCGCTGCTCCTGCTGCTCCTGCTGCTCCCGCTGCTCCTGCTGCTCCCGCTGACCCTGCTGCTCCGGGTGCACCTGCCGCACCTGCCGCTGCGCCGGTGGTGCTCGCCGAGGGGCAGTTCGTCACCCAGGAACATTCGACGACCGGCCTCGCGCGGGTGATCGAGCTCCCGGACGGCTCGCGGTTCGTCCGGTTCGAGGGCCTCTCCACCTCCGATGGTCCCGACTTGCACGTCTGGGTCACCGACCAGGCCGCCGGGGGAGACTGGAGCAAGTACGACGACGGGCGCTACGTTGCCCTAGGTGAACTCAAGGCCACCGACGGCAACCAGAACTACCCCATCCCGCCCGACGCCGACCTGGCCGGGCTCACCAGCGTGGTCATCTGGTGCGACCGCTTCAACGTCGCCTTCGGCTCCGCCCCGCTGGCCCTATAACCCGCCATTCGTTGGTTGGACGCCTCGTGTGGGTACTCGCCCACCCGAGGCGTCCCTTCCTGGCCCAGTAACGTGAGCCCATGGACTTCAGGAACGTCACGGTCCACCCGGTCTGCGGCGAAGGCCCCGAGGACGTCGTCGTCGACGATCAGGGCAGCATCTACACCGGGCTTGCCGACGGCAGCATCGTGCGGATCAGCGGGGCCGGAGACAAGATCGAAATCATCGCCGAGACACCGGGGCGTCCCCTCGGCCTGGAGTTCTACGGCGACGACGAACTGGTCGTGTGCGCTTCCGACCATGGCCTGCTCGCGGTGACCATCTCCACCGGAGCGGTGCGCACGCTGACCGCTACGGTGGCGGGCACTGCGCTGATCGCATGCAACAACGCGGCTGTCGCCCGCGACGGCACCGTCTATTTCAGTGATTCTTCACAGCGCTACCCGATCCCCCAGTGGCGCAAGGACCTCATCCAGCAGACCCGGACCGGCCGGCTGTTTCGGCGAAATCCCGACGGCACGGTCGACCAGCTACTCAGCGGTCTACATTTCGCCAATGGGGTCGCGCTGGCCCAGGACGAGTCGTTCGTGACGGTCGCGGAGTCTGGCGGCTGCCGGGTCCGTCGAGTCTGGCTGACCGGTCCGCACGTGGGGACCAACGATGTCTTCCTCGATGACCTCACCGGGTACCCGGACAATTCCTCGACCGGCAGCGACGGGCTGATCTGGGTGGCTGTGCCGAGTGTGCGGGTCGCGGCGGTGGGTGTCGTGCAGCGCCTGCCCGCTCCGGTGCGCTCGCTGATTCTCGAGTTGCCGGAAAGTTTGCAGCCGTCGCCGTCCCGGACGGTGGGCGCGCTCGGGGTGAACGACAAAGGCCACATCGTGCACTCCTACGAAGGCCAGATCGAGGGCTTCCACATGTTGACCGGGGTGCGCGAGCGCAACGGCAAGCTGTACTTCGGCAGCCTGGTAGAGAGTTCCATCGCTATTGCCGATCGGTAGGGGTGATCAGTAGGCCGGGTCCTCGGCCGGGCGAGTCGCTGGGGTGCTGGTCCACACGAGGCGGATCTTCCTGCGATGCGCGAATATCTGCTGGGCGCTCTCGGCCGAGGAGAAGATCCCGCCGCGGAGGAATGAGCTGGCGCTGATGACGACGGCGCAGGCCCCGTCGTCATCAGAGTCCTCTTCGTCGAACTCCAGGCCCCAGTAGAGGATCCGGCCGTCGGCCCGCTCGCCGCGCTCCTCGACCAGCGCAAACACCCGCGGTACCGACGAGGCCACCAAGTCGCGCACCTCCTCAGCGAACTCCTCGTCGCTGTCTGGTGCATCGGGGTCTGCGTCCTCGGGGTCTGCCTCCTCCAGATCTGCCAGCGCGAGTTCTGCCGACGCGAGCTCTGCTGGCGAGAGCTCTTTCACGTCGTCATCGTCGTCGTGCTCATGGATCGTCATGCTCAGCCTCCCAGTCTCAGTGGAGCCATCCAGCGCAACGGTGTGCCGCCTGTGCTGCGCTCCGGCGAACGTCCTATGCTTGGGTGCTCCGAGCATGAACTGGGCAACCCAAATTAGACAATGGATTTCCCGAACATTCACCCAAATGGGGCACTGGAGCGACGGGAGGCTTGCGATGGAACGCGGGATCAGCCCGACGCTGCGGCTCTGGCAGCTCGCGGAGTCGTTGCGGGGCCACCGGGAGCGGGTCAAGCTGACGATCGAGGAGGCCACCAGCCAGCTCAAACCCCACTCGCCACGCTGGTCACGCTCGAAACTCCAGCGCATCGAGACCCGCTCCTACGCCCCGCTACCCGCCGAGGTCGAGCACCTGGCCGCCGTCTACGAAATACCCGCCGAAGAGACCGCCTCCCTGGTCCAGATGTCCCGTGAGGCCCGCCAAAAGGGCTGGTGGCAGAGCAGCGCACTGCCCAAACACACCCAGATCATGGTTGGGCTGGAGCAGGCGGCGACTACGATCCACCAATTCGAGCTGGCCCTGGTGCCCGGCCTGCTACAGACCTCGGACTATGCCCGTGCGCTGATGACCAGCCTCGCACCCACCACGTCGATCGAGGTGCTGGAGAATCGGGTCGCCGCTCGGATGATCCGCCAGCACGTGCTCACCGGAGACGATCCGCTCACTCTGAAGGTGATCCTCGGCGAAGGGGTACTCCGGTACCCAGTGGGAGGCCGCCGGGTGATGCGGGGTCAACTCGAACGCCTGCTGGAGGCGAGCGGTGCGTCCAACATCGCCATCCAGGTGGTGCCGTTCGCAGTCGGCCCGCATCCTGGCATGGAAGGCGCCTTCACCATCCTGACGCTGCCCGATCTGGCGCACGACGTGGTCTACGTCGAAGGACCCCCGGGCGCGATATACCTGGAGGCACAGGACCATGTGCGGTACTGCACCATGTACTTCGCCATGCTCAGCTCGCTGGCACTGTCCCCGGCGGAGTCCGCCGAGCTGCTCTCCACTACCCTGGCGCAGCAACAGTAACCCGGAAGAGGAAGCACGTAATGACCCGTTCGGACCTGTCCCGCACGGTATGGCGCAAGAGCAGCCACAGCGGCGGCGGCAACGGCGGCGGTAATGAGTGCGTCGAGGTCGCCGCTGTGGATGACGGTCTGATCGCGGTGCGCAACAGCAAGCGCCCCGACGAGGCCGTGGTGCTCTTCACCCGCCCCGAGGTGGCCGCCTGGATCAAGGCCATCAAACACCACGAGTTCGACGACCTCACCTGACCCGCTGAGCACCCTCGAAGGTGACTAAGGCCAGCTCTGTGGGTGCAGCGTGGACGGCGAGGGCGTACCACGCCGAAGTGCCGCTGCTCCATCACAACCTCCCGCGACTTCGATCCGCCAGACCAGCCAGTTGACGCGCACGCAAGCTAGGCGCACCCCTTCGCACCAGACGATGAGCCCAATTTCAGTACACTCTTGGAATTTACACAGCGATCTGCCACCCTTGTGGAACACGAACGAGAATAAAGGTGCTCGATGATCAAAGATCAGTAGAGGTGGTGATGAATGATTGACAAAGTAAGGATCGGCGTAATCCAGAATGACGCTCTCCGGCACCGGACGGATGTCCTCGTACTGAAGTACGCGCAAACACTTTACGGTGTTGATAAACACGCTGTCATGACTTCCGGAATTATCGGCACCGACTTTCCCAAGCCTTGGGAGTATCGCATTTTTCCTGGTCCGCGCGGAATAGCCGCGAGAAACCTCATCTTTATCGGAGTGCCCCCTCTCTGGGAGTTCGGGTACGGAGAAATTCGTGAGTTCGGCCGACTTGCCGTCGAGCTTTCGCTGGCAGAGTTCAGTTCCGCACGCGAGATCACCTTGACTCTGCACGGACCGGGCTTCCGTTTTTGGCTGCGCCCCAGATAAGTGGCCAACCCGTCTCTGATGGGCAGCAGCGGTTCGGCACCCCGTCCCAAGCAGTGCGCTAAGATCACGGTCATCCCAAGGCGCCGGGCTTGGGCGGCAGCGGCTTGGCTCAACCGCGACTTGCCGACACCAGACTCGCCAAGCAACAGAATCGCATGTCCGAGGCCACCTTGCGCTACTCGGACCACGTGTTCCTTGAGGAGCTCCAATTCCAGGGTGCGGTTGACCATCGGTTCCGGGTCAATCACGGCGGCACTCTGTGCGTCGTTCTCGTCCTCGCCGCGGCGCCCCCACCGTGCCATACCCGTACCTCCACGACATGCGTAGATCGTTAGATGCGCCAGGCCGCTAGCGTGACCCAGCCCCGGGCCGGACACAAGTCACGTCGTCTCCTCTTGTCGGGCGGTCGCGGCGGCCTCCAGTGCCTCGGTGACTGCGGCACACTCGGTGAGCGCGGCCTACAGACGAGGCCGGGCGGGTGCTGGGCTCGGATGATCCTCCGCAGCTGTGCGTAGTAGGTCATCAGCTCACTGGTTGGGGATGCTGATGACGGTGGGGATACCGACTTGCTGGGCTACCGGTGTCCAGATGTCGACGTCCTGTTGCGGCGTCTCGATCGAGACTACGAGCGCGTAGCGCGCACCGCCGGCGCTGTGGTCGCGGGCAGGGTTTTCTTTCCACCATCCCGTTACTGGAAACACCGCGAGTGCACCCCGCCGGGCAAGATCGGCGGCGTTGCCGGTCCAGATGTCGGCATGGAGCGAGCCAGGGGCGCGTTGGTGGTCCGTGCCGAAGAACCACTCACCGGTGTCACCGCTGGAGGCGACGTGTTGTTCTTCTTCAGCCCGTGCTTTCTGGTTGATACGTTTCTGGAATTCCGCATTGGATTCGGTCGCGCGCCGCATGTCGAAGCGCAAACCGTGGGAGGCGTAACTGTACCGGCGCTGCCAGCCTCGGCGACCGGGGTTGGGTTCGATGAAGTAGGAGAGCGTGACACGAAGCCGCACCTGCGCCTCCCCCAGCTCGGCCAGAATGTCCGTCGGCCAGGGCAGGTCATGGAAGTGGATCTCCCGCATCTTGCCAGAGTCAAAAGGATGAATCACGTCCTGGGCTACGAGGGTGAGTGCGTCAGCGGCGCTCCGGGTGGCTCGGGTGAGGTCGGGTACGCCCATGCCGTAGCGGCGCAGAAGCGCTATACGAGGCTTTTTCCTACCATCCGTCGGGAATTGCGTGCGCATCGCTGGTGTCCACTCGGCGGAGTGCACGATCAAGGCCCTGACTGTTTCGGGCCACAGCATGGGGTAATCGGCCATCACTGAAGCTGCGAGAGCTGCGCCTTGGGCCGTGGCGGCGCTGGTGGCATGGGTGGTCGTCAGGAGCCGGCTGCTCGTCAGCGGTGCGTTCGTGGTCAGTAGCTGGAGGTTGTCGGGTGTGTCGTAGGCAGTACCGTCAGGCGAGCGTGCGACGTTTCCGCCTTCAAGGACCACGTCCGGCTTCACCGGCCATGTTTTGCTGAAGGCGACCGAGGTGCGGCTGAACGGAGACAGTTCGCCACGCGGGGCGAGCGGCGTCCATCCATCGAAGCCAGGTGGCGAGCCAGCCATGTTGGCCAGCTCGGTGAAGGCGCCGATGGTCAATACGTTCCACGCCTGTGCCGGATCCTCGACGGGCTCGACATCGCTACGCGCCAAATGATCGTCTTGCCATACGCGGACGTTTCCCGCGGACAGGAGGAACAGTCTGCGGGCGGCGTCCTCAGCCTCGTCGAGGAACACCAGGCCATCGTCATCAGTGATAACGCTGCGACCGGCAGCCAAGGCGTCGAGCGTTGCCGACCAGGAGGACGGCTGACCGAATATCGGGCTGAGCGCTTCACCGTTCGGCTCGGTCCGCCCCTGTGCCGTCACCGCGATGGAGTACACACGACGACGGTCGGGGGCTTGGATCTCTGTTCGGCTTGTTCCCGCAGCGGTGAGCGCTCCGTAGAGTTCCGGCGCGTTCTGTCTGGGTGGCGGAGGAAGCAGTTTCATCGATTCCAACCGGTGCCGCAGCCGAACGGGGCCTTGTGCGGTAAAGGCGCTGCCGAGGTCACCGTAGAGAGCCAACCCGGCCATCTGGGTGCCGTGTCCGCGATCATCATGCACAGGCCATGGCGACTCGGCGGCATGGCAGTCCGAGGGGTTCAGCGATGCTTTCAGCAGTGGATGGTCGTGGTAGACGCCGCTGTCGACGATGCACACTGCTGGCGCGTCGTCGCCTGCCGGTTCCAACCGGCCAACAAGTTCCGTGATCCACTCTGCTTGCTCCGCAGCGTCGTAACCAGCCAGAAGCTGTGTGGGATCGTGTGGTCGACGAAGCTCAGCAAGATCGTCCAGAACGTCGATGGCGGTACCAAGCTGCTCCACGGTGGCCTGGAGGAGAACGATTGTCCGGTCTCCGAAGCCAAGACTCTGCCGTCCTACCCGTAAGCCTGCGGCCTGAGCGAACGCACGCAGACGGTCGGTCTCGTGTCCGTCCCGACGGCGCAGCCATACCTCCCACCACACGGTGTGCCCGGCGCGAGGGAACTCCTGGGGAGGATCGGTCCACAGTGCCTCGATCGATGCGGAACGGATGGACTGGATGCGGTCGACAAGCTTCTGGTTGCGTGGTTTGTCCTGGTTTATCGTTTCCAGATACTGGGTGATACGTTTCAGAAAATAGTTAATCTTCCCTCGTGGAATGAAGACGGTAGCGCGCTCCACCGTCACGCCGTCAATGTTGATCTCCTGGACGGACATCAGTTCCGGATGCCTCTTTCCCTGCTTGGGATCGAGGCTTTCCAGTGCTAGGTTAATTCCTGGGAAACTCTCGAAGGTGGCGTAAATGCCTTCGATGGCACCCTCCACCGACACGGGGCGATCTCGGCGACGGGCCGCTGCGTCAGCTTCGGCCTGTTGAAGGTCGTCACGTAACTGTTGGCCGTGTTGTCGACGATCAAGGGGTGCCGGAAGCGGTGACGTCGACTCACCCCGATTAGGTGGTTGGTACGGCTCCGTGCGCGCCGGAGTCCGAATGATCAGATGTGGTTTGTCGCGTTGCGGCATGAGTCCTCTGCGGTAGTCAGCCGACGTTGTGGACGCGACGCTCCTGCAACGCCGCGCACAGGCTCGCTGTGGTCACTTGCTCATTCCCGGACAAGATAGTTTCCTTCGCCGCGAGTTCCGCCGCAGCTGCGATCTCACCATGACTCAAGCCAGCTGCCGCCTCATCGACCTTCACCCAGGTCAGGCGACCTACCTGCACAGTGGCCAGCCGGTTGCGAATGACTTTCCGAATGACATCGGGGCTCGGCAGTGGATAGTCGACCACTGCGTCGAAGCGTCGGAACATCGCACGGTCGAGCAGTTGGGGGTGGTTGGTGGCGGCGATGATCAGACTCTCGGAGGTATCGAGCTCCAAAAATTGAAGAAACGAATTCAGCACTCGCCGAATTTCGCCCACATCGTTCGTCGAGGCCCGTTCACCCGCGAGTGCATCCACTTCGTCAAACAGGTAGACACCACGCGTCTCCGAGAGCGCATCGAAGATGAGCCTCAGCTTCGCTGCCGTCTCCCCCATGAACTTGGTGATCAAACCGTCCAAACGGATCAGGAACAACGGCAACCGAAGTTCACTGGCCAATACGTGAGCGGATATCGTCTTACCTGTTCCAGGAGGCCCGACCAACAACAGCCTCCGGAGAGGATGGAAGCCATGCGACCGCAGCCGATCCCCCTGGCGTTGCTCAAGTAACACCCGCTCCAAGCGGGCTCGTACGCTGCTCTCCAACGCGAGGTCAGCCACAACGTTCTGCGGGTAAGTGACGGTGAGCAGCTGCGCCAGCTCTCCTCGGGGCGCAGCGACCGGCACAAGCCGGGCTCCTACCGTGGACGAGCCACGGCTCTGCTGCTCGCGGAGCGTGTCCACCAGCTCGCGGAGATCCTGAGCAAACCTGTTCTGGCCGTTGCGAGCTGCACCAGCAGCTACCTGTAACGCAACCGAGTAGAAGCGGGTATTGTCGCCCTCCGCATGGCTCTTGACCAGCGCCTTTACCTGATCCGCAGTTGCCAACGATGTCACCTCCCTCCACAAGTTCGCATAGTCTCCCACCCAGCACCAACGATAGCGGTCCGTGAGCCTCACGCACCTCAGGGTTGTCCAAACTGATCACATCACCGGAGTCAGCGCGACGCAGCCGCTGCACAGCGCGCTGTTGCGCGTCGCCTCAAAGCTAACGGCCTATCCGGCGCTGACATCGCCGCAGTACTCAAAGTGTCCGCACAACGCGTTTCTCAACTGGTGAATTCCTGACGCACCCGACGCAGGGCAACGGCAAGGTCGCTTAGCGTTCAGTGATCGTTACTTGAGGTAGTTTTCCTATTGCGGTGCGGGCCCAGTACCACACCAATATCACTGAATGTGTTGGACTAGTAACGTTAAGTGGTATTGCTGCCGCACAGTGAGCCCGCATCTGGACTCCTCGCCCAGCACAGGCTCTCGCCGACCGCCATTCGGAGCCTAATCGCAGCTTTAGGGTGCCCAGAACCGCCATTCGGGGCCGAATGGCTGGGTGAGGTGCCCCGTGGACCGTTGTTCGGAGCCGAATTGCGGTCCACGGGGCCGACTGGTCGGGCGATGATCATCTGCTGAGGGCAGGAGCATCCGTAAGGATGAGTCGTGGAGTGTCAGTGACCACTTAACGTCGCTACAGGTGACGCTGAGCGAACATGATGTTGCCCTGGGTGATGTCCCCGGCTACTGGGAGGACAACACCGCAGAGATGAGCCACGGAGAGGGTTTTCTCACCGTGTTCGGTTCGATGTTCCGCGACCCCGGGTTCTATGTGATGGACGAGCCGGAGGCCGCGCTGTCCTTCACGTCCTGCCTTCAGCTCGTTGCCCTGATGCACCAGCTTGGTCAGTCCGGCGCCCAGGTTGTGTGTGCCACCCATTCACCGATCCTGGCCGCCACTCCCGGCGCTGAGATCATCGAGATGGGTGAGCACGGCCTGCGCCGGGTCGACTGGGCCGACCTCGAACTTGTCGATCACTGGCGACGCTATCTCGAACACCCCAAGGCATATCTCCGGCACATCACCGAGTCATGACCCAGGCCACCCTCGTACCGGAACCCGACAGCGACGCGGACGCGAGGTTTCGCAACTGGATGCGGCTCAACCTCGCACGGGCCGCCGGGCAGTTCGGGCTGTCCGTCACCGGAGTACCGGTTTTCGGGTGGCGGCTGCGCTCGATCGGCGCTATTGCGCACGGCCCGAACGGGGCCTGTTGGCTGCGGGTGGTTTCCGAACAACCGCAGTGGGCCACCGGCGATTTCTGGACCGGTAACCAGGACGCCAACGCCCTCACCGGGTTACCCAAACCCGTCGTCCTCGCGAGCACCGAGTGGGACGAGGCAGGGTGGCGGTTTCAACGGGCCGAGGTCATGACGCTGCTGCCCGGTGAACCGTGCTCACCAAGCGATGTCGCGCGGACTGAGATCGAACTGCGACCCTCCAAGGGTGGAGGGCACCCGGGGGCCGGGAACCGGGCCCAGTGGGGGACGGCACCCTGCTGTGGCTACCGGCAGCACCAGCCGACGACCACGGAAAGTCAACCTTTGATTACACATCCCGGTTAACTTCGAAGAGCCGCTATGGGTGGCAGCCCGCTTGCTGAAGCGAATAAGAAAATCTGGCGACTTTCCAGACCTGGAAACACCCCTCCGGAAAAACAGTGAAAAGCTGTTCTCTCGACCCGGCATCAATGTGTGACGGTGGCGGACGCCGACCAGCGAGCCGGGCTCGACCACTCCGATCAACGCGTGGCTATGTGACCTGACCTTGTCTCGGCGCGAGGCCGCAGGCCCGCAGTTGGACGTCTAGTTTTTTGACGGCTGGAGTGTTCTGCCAGGGTTGCATTCGGGTACGAGCGGTGTGTATCTCTTCCAGTAGCCGTGGGGAGGGGCTTTGGCTGGCCAGGGTGGCCGCGTCGGAGAGGACACGAGCGGCTTCGTCGATTTCCTGGGAGAGCACGAGTGCGTTGCCGAGCCGCGCTTGGCAATGCGCATAACCGACGTACGACGGGTCAAATCCGGCTAGGGCCTCTTGGTGACCAGTGGTGAGTGCACCAGTGCACCGCCCGGCTTGACCTGGGACCCTTGCGAGGGCTCACATCGGGCCTGATCAGGGGCAGGTAGGACCTGCCCGATTCGCGGACGAGCGTACGAGCCCTCGCCCCAGGTCAAGCCGGGCGGTGCAC
>JBQTGW010000371.1:0-6008 GCA_052390495.1 Pseudonocardiales bacterium | reverse complement strand
CGGGCTCCTGCGGCAGTACCTCCCCACAGGGACCGACCTCTCGGGCCACACCCAAGCCGAACTCGACGCCATCACCGACGAACCCAACAACCGTCCACGTGAGACACTCGGCTGGCTCAAACCAACCAAAGTCCTCAACAAATTCCTGGTCGAGGCTAGTGGTGCACCCACCACTTGACACCAAGTGATCGGCCGTTGCCTGCCGCGGCACCGCAATACCGAGTTCTTGAAGTTCCTGCGTGTCATCGATCGTGAGGTGCCCAAAGGACTGCAAGTCCACATGATCTGCGATAACTACGGCACCCACAACCATGCCAACGTCAAGAAATGGCTGGCCAAGCACCCGCGGTTTCACCTGCACTTCATTCCCACCTCCTCGTCGTGGCTCAATATGGTCGAACGGTGGTTCCGGGAGCTGACCGACAAGGCACTTCGCCGGGGCGTGTTCCACAGCGTGAATGACCTCGTTACCGCGATTGAGGATTACCTGAAAGCCAACAACGACAACCCGAAACCATTCGTGTGGACCGCCACCGCCGAGCAGATACTCGCCAAGGTAGCCCGGGGACGGGTAGCCCTCCAGCAAGTGTAAAATCAATAATGAGACACTACACTAGGGTGTCGGAGAGGCGTTGGCGTAGCGGGGCGATGCCGGCTACGGAGCGGTGCCGGGGATCGGCGGTTCGTCGTTGCAGGTCGGTGAGCAGGTCCGTGATGCGCTGGGAGTGAACTGAACCGACGCCGTCGAGGGCGCCGGTTGCCACTGCGATCGCTTCGTCGGGGTCGCCCTGGGCGAGTAGCAGCGACCCCAGCCTCAGTTCGATCAGCCCGCGACTGCGTGCTTTGCCCTCCGGGTAGGACGCGGCGGCCGAGCGCAACAACTCGACGGTGGTCGCGACGTGCTGCCCGCGCATGGCCAGCGGCAACAGCGCGGAACCGCTGTCCGCGGCGAGCTTCGCTGGGGAGAAGAAGGCGAGCATGGCGGGCGTTTCGTTGGCCGGGATCGCTGACGCGAAGTGCTCTTCAGCGCGGCGCACCGCCACTAGGCAGCTCTGGCCATCGCCGCACGTGCCGTGTGCGATGGCCTCGACTACAGCCATGTAACCCCTGGCGAGGGGTGAGAGCCTGTCGGGCCGAATCTGGGACTGATAGGACATGGTCAGCGCCGTATCCCCGTCCCCGCCGTAGGACATTATGCGCGACAGATTGGAGTAGGCGTCGGCCCACAGGTCCCAGTTCTGGGCTTTCCCCGCGCAGCGCAGCGCGACTTCGTGGTAGCGCTGTGCCGCCGTGTTGGCACCCGCGTCATGACAGGCCCAGCCGGTGAAGTCGGCGAGCCAGCCCACCTCGGAGTACAGCTCAGTCTCGATGGCCGGGTCGATGTGCGCATCCAGCAGCCCCACCGCCCAGCGCATCTGCACGCCCAGCAGGTCTCGGACCAGACCACCACCCCAGCGGTTGTCGAGCTCAAAGGCATCCGAGGCCAGCACGCGGACCTCTTCGAGGTGCTCCAGCCCGACCCGTCTGGGCAGGTCCGTGGGATCGGTGTTGGCCAGGTTGACCAGGGTGGACAGGGACAACCCGCTGGACATGGCCAGGGGAAGGGGTAAGACGTTCAGGAATACCCGGCGTTTCACGTTGTCGGCCTCCTGGTGCTTGGGGTGGGAACGGCGGCAGTACAACCCCAGCTCACCAGGTGAGGCGACACCGAAGTGTTGTTGCAGCGCGGCACGGTACTCGGCGTTGGGCCAGGTCACCACACCTCGCTCCAAGCGCCCAATGTACTCCGGGTCCACAGTGCGCTCCAGCAGCTCACCCAGCGCCGCAGCAGTCTGCTCCTGGGTCTCTCGCGATGCCAGCCGGGCCGCCCGCAGCAGCGGGTTCGACTCTCGTGTCGCACTCATGGCGGCAGCGTAATACCCACAGAGTAGCCAGATGATTTTGCCGGGTTAACAACCGGGTACGAACTGCCGGGGTCTGGATCATGCGATGCCTGCATCGTCGAAGTCGGGCCTGGAGTACGCAACCGGGCGATAGGTGACCGGGTGGTCGTATGCTCATTCGCCGGCTGCGGTAAGTGCTGGTACTGCACCCACGACCTGTGGTCGCTTTGTGATAACGCCAACACCAATCCCGGCATCACCGACACGCTGTGGGGCTCCGCCGTCGGCGCCTGCTTCGGCTATTCCCATGCCATGGGTGGCCTCGCCGGAAGCCACGCCGAGTATATTCGGGTGCCGGTCGATGCCGGTGAAGTCCTCGGCATTGCAGGTGTACAGGGGCAGTTCGTGGGCGACGGCGACAGCAGCGATCATCGCGTCAAAGGCCCGCGCTGTCGGTTTGCGGCTGGCGCGATTCAGCGATGCAGCCACCCGGCCGAACGCTCTTGCTGCGGACACGTCGAACGGAAGCGGATCGAAATCCGCCTCCGCTTGCTGCAGATGTGCCTGGCGGGTGGCCCGCTCGGCCTCCGTGGCCGCGACGAGGGGGCCGACCGAGAGCTCGGCCAGCGTGACGGTGGAAATCAGGGGCTCTTCCGGAAGGACCATCGGGTCGGTCAGTCGAGTCAGCAATATGACGGTGCTGGTGTCCAGCAGACCCTGGCGGTGTTGGGCCGCAGTCACAACGAGGGGTCAATGATCGCATCGATGTCAGCCCGGAGTTCCCGTGGGTCGACAGGTGGCAAGTGCTTCCACCGGGACAGCAGTACCGCTGCCTTCAGTGGCGGCCGCGCGAGTGGGCGCAGTTCAGCGACTCGCTTGCCCGCGCGGGTGACCGTCACCGTCTCGCCACCGGCAACACGATCGATGACCTCGCCGCCGTTGTTGCGCAGCTCTCGGACAGTGACTTCACTCATGAGGGCAATGTATCACCGGTGAGACGCGCCGAGAGTGCCTGCGGGAGGTTCCCAGCACAGGAGCTCCTGCTGGGCGCGCCAGAGCTCCTGGCATGCCTCATGGAGATCGTTTTGTGCCGCTTCGAGGGCTTCGGCAGGCGCGGGCGTGGCCACCCAGCGGCCGCGGACCGGCTCGACCACCGTTAACGCTTCCAGCGCGTGCGAGGTATTACGCACCCGCTGATGCGCTCGATGAAGCCGCTGACGTTGCTCGGCCGAGAGTTCCTCTGGCTTACGTTCCGGCGCCACGTCGCACCCTCCGAGCTGTCGGTCACCTTGGTACTCGGAACCGTAACCCACCCGGTGCCCAGACCCCGGGGCGGAGACGCTGCGGCTACCGCCTGAGCCGTGACGGGTTCGGCGCTGCCCGTGCGGTACTGATCGAACGGCGCGGTGTAGCGCGACAGCGTACGGCGGCGAGCTCACCGGACCCGGCCGCGGCTCGCAGTCGCTCCAGTCCCTCGCTCGGTGTCACCACGGCTGCCATTGTCCTACATCTGGCCCGAACAACCGCGCGCGGCACGCATCGGTGGGTGCTCAAGTACTCGTCGCCCCAGCGGTCCCATGAGCCGTCGCAGCGGGGACGGTGTCCGCGGCGCAGGCGAACGTCGAGCTCGAATCCGGTGGCCGTCACATCAGGTCGTCGAATTCGCCGGCTTTGCAGCCTTTGACCCAGGCGTCCATCTCGGCGCGGGTGAAGAAGACGACGTCGGCTTCGGGTTGGTTGCTGTTGCGAACGGCGATCCGACCGTCGGCCAGCAGGGCGGTCTCGACACAGGGACCCTCGTCGCCGCTGAAGCTGGATATGCGCCACGCGGCGGCCGCCAGCTGCTCGATCGTGGCGGCGTCGAGGTATGCCTGGCTCATGAAAACTTCTCCGCGGCGTTCTGGATCATGACCGATGACTCGTCCGGCGACAGTGCGAGCACTTGGAGATGCTCGAACGCGACGGTGTGCGTATCGATCTCATGCTGTTGTTCGAGGTAGAGGCCACCACCTCGGTGTTGAAGGTAGACGACGCCGGAGTCGGCGGGCAAGGAGAAGCCAAGGATCTCGAAGCGTCCGGCGGCCATGCCTGGATGCGCACCGTTGACGTAGGGCACGACCTACACGGTGATCTTGGGCTGGCGGGCCATCGTCGCCAGATGCCGCAGCTGGTCGCGCATGATCGCCGGGCTGCCGACGACGCGACAGGAGTACTCCATCACTACCCCTGCACCGTCACCCGCCACGATGCCAGCATTACCCCTCATCGTTATCCAGATCGACGTCGGCCTCCTGCCCACACCCGCCACCGTCCGTGTCCACGGACACCGTCGGCAGTCACCCACGCCCGATCCCCAGATCGCATGATCATCGGGAGCGGTCCGGTACAACGTCCAACCCCGGGGGTCGCTCGCATGCAGGTCAGAGCCCCTTTTACCCCCTCCGAGCACCCGCGTGCCCGCCCCACATCGATCTCTGCGAGGGACCGCTCGCAACGTGCTGTATCGTCCCAGGTCACAGAGCCTGTTTTTCCCGAGCCCTGATTCCGGCCCCCGTGGCCGGACCCCATTGAGGCGCTGTCGGCTCGCTACTAATTTTGCCTATGAGCCCGTCTTGCCTGTGCCACCTGGTCCAGCACTGTTGGCATGAGTATCACTTGATGCACGTTCTCCAGTGTCCCGAACTCTGACCAGCCAGAGGAGGCAGCATGACTACCTCTCAACCCTCACCTGCTACTACGCCCAAGTCGTCCTCACCCATCGGCTCCGTCGGAGTTAATGATGTTCGTGACGTCGTTACGGTCCGTGTGCGGGGGTTGGCAAAGACTCCAGCGGCGATACGGGATGCGTTGGACCCAGCGCAACGGCAACGCTTCGAGGCAGAGTACCGGGCCGCACTCGCGCGCGCTGCGGACACGCTCGATTTGGAGCCGGTGCTCACGCTGGTGCAGCGCACGTGGTGGGTGCGAGCGGTGATAGCTATCAATCCCGAAATGCTCGACGGCGTGGCTGCCGATATGGAGCGCGTCGCCGCAGGTGACCAGTCAATCCTCGCCGACGAGGATCGTTGATCAGACAGGTGTCGTGTGATGGCTCGGTACCAGGTCCGGTATGTTTCCCATGCAGCCGAGCAGTTGCGTCAGATGCCTCGATCGCTGCGCATCGTGTGGGAAGCCAAGGTCGAAGATCTGGAGCGTGCCCCCCTACGTCGTCGGTGACTATAACGAGCGAAAGTGCTCGTATACCGCCACGTTCAGCAGCGGTGACGAAGACGGCATCGTCCTTTATATGATCTCCGAAGAGATCGCGATGGTAACCGTCCTCCGCCTCTTCTGCACGAAACTGTAAGGATTTACTGCACTCTCGGAACAGTCGGCCGCCGCCCGGGAGCCTCGCTGCGTGCCGGTAACGGCGTGTGGTTGCCGATCGACACTCAGGGCATGTATGCCATCACACTGCGTCCCACTGACTGTAATTCCACACCCTCCAGGCCGCAGCCGGAGACAACGACCGCGACCAGAAACACCAACACGATCCTCAGCAGCTCCCCTGCTAGCAACCGCGCTGCTAGATCCCGAGTCCGGCACGCCCGCAGACCGTCGGTGGCGTACCCACGGCCCCAGGATGGCTCGACGACTGTGTAACCGACTTGGCCCGTGGCCGAGGCGTTGTCCACGCTGCACCCGATCTCGCCGACGACCACATTGTCGGCCTTGCGGACCATGAAGAACGGCCGGAATCGGCCCTGCTCCTGCGCCCCGACCACCAGCTCCATCACTTCTAGCGAGAACGGGGAGGGGTACCCGGGGGCGAAGCGCATGCCCTGCGGGGTCCAGCCGTCCAAGAGGATGCGCGCCACCTCCCGGTGGATCGGTCGCAACACGAGCGTGCCTGCGTCGATCTGATTCACCACCGCAGGATCGCACCCCAACACTCGTCGACAAACCAGTTATTCTTGCGTCGCTGCGGTACTACGACCTGCGACACTGCGGCCTATGACTGCCCGTGTCGCCTTCGCTGCTGCGGCCCACGCATTCGCCAACCTGGTAGGGCGCATCCCGGCGGATCAGTGGGACGGACCCTGGCCTGGGCGTCTGGACCATGCGTTCGCTGGTCGGGCATACCAG
>JBQTGW010000370.1:0-25291 GCA_052390495.1 Pseudonocardiales bacterium | reverse complement strand
CTGCGCACCCGAGTGCTGGAGTACCGCACGCGGCGGCGGGCCGCGCAGTACGCGGCGCTGGAGGCGACCTCGGTCCCGATCGACGAGGACAGCGATCTGGACACCGTCCTGGGGGAGCTGCGCGACGCCCGGCGAGTGCTCGCCGACCGCCGCCGGGGTGCTGGGAGCAGCTGACACACTGCTGTGGTGTTTGCGGCTCTGCTGGACACCTGCGTGCTGTGGCCCAGCCTGCAGCGTGACGTACTGCTCTCCTTCGCAGTCGAAGGCATCTATCGCCCGGTGTGGAGCGAAGCGATCCTCAAGGAGCTGCGCTACCACGAAGAGCACAAGTTGATCGACCGTCATGAGATCGATCCTGAGCAGGCCCGCTCTCGGGTCGACGGTCTGATCGTGGCGATGCGCGCCTGCTGAGTTCGCCCATCACGCTGTCTCGCTGAAGCCATCCGCGGCACTGCGTGCCATCGAGATGATCGCTGCGAGAACCTGCACTCGACGAGTGCAGTCGGAACAACTACGCGGCAGGGCCGTCATCGTGGTCAGGACCGCGTTCAGACGCGCACCCGGGGCCCCGGGTGCGCGCGGGTCAGCGACTCGGTGGTGATCCAGGCCCCGCCGACCGCGGCTCTCGACTACGCCGACAGGACGTCTGAGGCAAGCTCCAAGCCGCGGCGTGAGGGCTGGTCGTCGGGGAAGGCGGCTCGGGTCAGCCGCTCGACCTCCGCGACGGACTCGATTCCCAGCAGGGCGCACAAGGTGGCGATGTCCTCGGCGTCCGTAGGCCGCCCGGCCTGGACCTTCATCGCGAGCAGCTGTTCGGGCGCGATCGCGTAGACATGCAGATTGGGGTGGTCGAAGCTGCTGCTCCGTCGCCAGTTCGCTCCCCGCGGGACGAACACGCTCGCCTGCTGATTGAGCCACGAGCGTGGTAGGCCCATCTCCTTCGCGACGAGGGCAGCAGCCCGCTCAACCGCCCCGTGCGGCCGGTAGTCGAAAGCATCGACGTCCGCTGTCGCGTCCCGGGCGCCGTACTCGGTCACCATGACGGCCCCGCCGACGATGTGCAGGTCGGCCACCACACTGGCGTCGCGCAGATGGTCGCCGAGGCGCCCGAGCGCATCGAGCATCCGTCGCCGGGTGAGCAGCGGCTCGGACGGGAGGCGGCTCACACCCGCTCCAGATCCACGCGATCGACCCAGACGTTGCGGCGCCGCAGGGCGGACGGCGTACCCAGCAACGCCCGACGGCGCACCGATGGGAGATCGACCCAATACCAGGGTGTGTCGAGAAAGCGACCTTCCTCGACGCACCACCCAGGAGCATCGACGGCGTCGTGAAAGGCAAGGTGCTCGGCCAGGCCGGCGAGCAGCGCGTCCCAGCGAGCGTCGCCCGTCGGCTCGGGCCGACGGATCAGCAGACCCACCCGCACCCCGCGGTCGGTGACGCCGTAGCGGCTGACGAACTCCAGAACCAGTCGACGGCGGCGGCGCTCGTCCTCGATCGCCCCGAGCAAAGTGGCCAACACCGCGATCGTCAGGTCATCACTGCTGCCGGGCAGCGCCTCGACGCGGACCTCGGCCGCGGCCGTTGCCGCGTCCAGCAATCGAAGGAACGTCGGCCAGGACGGCTCCCGCAGACCTCGCTCGTAGCGGGAGACCATCGATTGGTCCACGCCGGCCCGAGCGGCGACCTCCCCTTGCCGCAACCCCGCACCGACGCGGGCGTCCCGCAACGCATCACCCAACCTCCCGAGCATATGAATGATCGTACATACGCCCGGTCGCGCGGGCCAACCCCGCAGTCGGGGAGTATCCGACAATGCCCACCGCTGTCGGGACCTCCAGCCTCGTAAGATTCGGCGATGGGACATCGAGCAAACCTCGTCGTGGTGCAGGACGGTCGCCCGACGGTCCGGTACGACCACTGGGCCGCGCACGACCTGAGCGATCGCCTGGTGCTCGGCCCGGCGTACACGTTGCGGTGGGTGTGTCAGCAGGAACGGGTCGATGACCGCGCTGGTGGGGGCTGGCTCGATGAGGTGTGGTCGCAGGGCGGGCTGACCATGGATCTCGATCAGCGCAGGCTCGTCTGGTATGACATGCCTGCGGGCCTGGACCTCGTGCGGCGCCGGGTGGTCGCCGCGCTGCTGGCCCGAACCTGGGCCGGATGGACCGTGCAGTGGGCCTACGACGGCATCCGCGATCTGGCGGTGGCGGCTGGGGTGCCACCCGAGCGCGTGCGCAATCCCGACATCGTCGATCTGATCGTCGCGAGTGCGCCGCGCGAGGTCGCCCTGCGCGAGGACCCACCTGGTTCGAAGCGGTGGTCTCCGGTCGCGGGCGAGGCTGAGTATCACCTGGTCACCGTGGCCGGTGGCGGTGAGTTGTCGGTGTCGTTGGTGGACCAGGCCTGCCACGTGGCCTGGCTGGGGTCGGGGCTGGTCGCCCGGGTCCTCGCCGCGCCTGCCGTGACCAGGGGCAACGCAGCCGGGGTCGACCTGGGGCGGCACGACCCGCTGGGCGGTGTCCATGTGGATCTCGACGTAGCGCGGATGAGCTATTGGTCGACCACGGACACCTACGGGCTGGGCGAGCAGGTCGCGGAGCGGTGGGGACCGGAGTTCGAGATCGTCTTCCTGCGGGACCGGATCGCTGAGCATCTCGCTCTGACCGGTGGATTCGTCACCCGGCAGGCCCCGGATCTGGCCGCGGCGCTGAGAGAGTTCCTCGGCGACCTCACGCGAACGCACGGGACCGGCCAGATCCATCCGGGGATCCAGGCACTGGAGGCGCTGGAGGCGGTCTTGCCCGCGGTCCCCGCCTCGGTCAACCCGGCGATCGCCGATCATCACCCGATCGGGGCTACCGCCGACGAGCTGGCCGCAGTGATCGCGCACGCCGGCGCGCTGTTGAGAGAATACGGATCTGGCTCCTGACCAGCCGCTCCCGCATCAGTCGAAGATCTCGTCCACCGTGTCGGCGGTGAGCGCCCGGTCGCCCCATGCCTCAAGCTGAGCCAGGTCGGTGCACCCGGAGACGCGTGCCCGAGTGCTCGGCGAGACGTCCAGGCCACGGTGGGCGAGGATCCGCAGCACCATGGCGGCCCGGCCCTCAGCCTGGCCCTGAGCCCGGCCCTCAGCCTGGCCCTCGCCGCGCAGGCGGCGGGTGAAGTCGCTCTGGTACTCGTGGGTCTGGGTGGACATGAGCTCCTCCAGATGCGCTCGCGCTCGGTCGGGCAAAGCGGCCAGTACCAGCCAAGCGTACTCGACGGCATGATCGACCTCGACGTGCGCGAGTGCGTCGGCCAGCACGTCGAGCACGGTGTGCGGGCCCTCGTCACGGGCGTGGGCCAGGGCGGAGAGCACCGCGAGCTCCGGGGTGCGGGCCGCCGCTATCGGGTCGGTGACCACAGGCACGAGGTCTGGACCGAGCACCGCCGGGCGCAGGCACGAGCCGGTGTTGCCCAGCTCGATCGGGGTGGCCGCCCACCGTGCGGTGTCGACGTCGGCGCAGACCACCAGCAACAGGGTCGGACACCGCCAGCGGCGGCGCACCGAGGCCACGTACTCCGGCCAGGTCCAGCGCTTGTCCTCATCCCGGTGCAGCTGGATCTCGACCACCACCGCGCAGACCGGTCCCGTGCTACCGGTGAGCTGCACGACAGCGTCCGCCCGATGCTCGGCCGGGCGCAGCGCCACCACCTCCGCCGCACCGAGCGTGGCCTCCCGGTAAGGCGGAAGCGGCGTACCGAGCACACCGCAGAGCAGCTCGGCGGCCAGTCCCGGCCGATGCCGGAACATCTCGGTCAACGTGGCATGCAGATGCGAGGGCACGGCCCGGACAGTAGCCCTGCGCACCGACTGGTTGCAGGCCGTCGTGAGTCCAGCGGCCAGTGGGGCGATCGGGCAGCGCAGCGATCGCGGTCCCCGACGACGTCCACGCCCGCATCCTCGGATGCACCGACCTCGACCAGCTCGACACCTGGCTGGACCGCGCCAGCACCGCCGACCCGGTCGACGACCTCTCGCTCCCGAGCTCAACAGGAGAGCTGTCGGCGCTTGATCAAAAAACCCTGCTGTCGAGTTCGGGAGGCTCAGAGCGAATCCGACTCCAGACATCGCCGAGGCTCAGCGCCGGGCTGGAAGTGCGGTCAGGTCGCCGTCGAGCAGGCCGATGTTCTCGGCTGACAGCTCGATGGAACCGGACTCGTCCGGCTGCACCTGCACCGGCTGGGGCGGTGGCTGGAACCCGGGCTCGGTCATGATGATGGTGCCCAGCACGCCGGAGGCGCGGGCCGTGTTGAGGGCGTTGACCCCGACCCCCGCAGTCCCGGCTCACCGTCCAGGGACTTGCCCGCTTACCTGGGCCCACCCCACCGGCATCTCGGCTACGGTTCACCCGGTGACGACGGCCCAGGTCGCGCGGCAGCGGCGAGGAGGACGGCATGAGCACACAACCCGTGCACCGGCATGAGCCTGACTGGCCCCGGGTCGAGCGCACTATCGGCAGCATCTCGGATGCGCTACGCGGGAGCCGCCGGGCTGAGTTCTTCGCCGAGTTGCTGCAGGCCCAGCAGGGCCAGGAGCTAGACGGCGTCCTCAACGCCTGGTGGGGCCGGGCGATGCTCGACACCGACCCGGACCGCGACCGCATCCACGCCGCCGCCATGGCCGGCACCCTGCCCACCACGACCATGGACGAGATCCTGCGCTGTCGGCAAGAACGTAACGCCCGGTGAGCGATGACCAGGCCGACCTCTGGCCGGTCCTGCCCTCGGAGATCGTGGACAACACCCTCTCCGACCCGGATGTCGCACCCGAATTGTTCTCCGTAGTCGCCGCTCTCACGGTAGCTATCTGTGAGAACCCCTGGCTTGCGGGGAGCAACAGCGTGGAGAATGATCCAGACTGGCGGGAGATCCTCATTCCGGACGGGCACGGCATCGCGGAGTACCGGATTAACCGGGCAAACCACGAGGTGATCTTGACCCGGATCGTGCTCTTCTGACGCAGCACTGCCAGACCGAAGCGCTGATCGACCAGGAGGTTGCATCACCGGCCCCGAGACGTTGGTCGTGGTCCGAAGCGGGCAGGCGATGATGTCTTCCTCGGCGCGGAGTTTTGTCGGCGATCTCCGGTACGTCGGTGATGCTGACTGTGAGGCGGATGCCGTGGTCCCGGTGCGGTTCGGGGGTCTGGTCACGCTCGATCCGCTGCATCAGTACGGGCGGCCGGTGGTGCGGGCGGTGCCGACTGAGGTGGTTGCTGAGCAGTTTCGAGCCGGTGAATCCACTGAGACGATCGCCGATCTGTTCGATCTCACGGTCGCCCAGGTGGGGGCCGGACTCGGCACAGTGCCGCTGGGCTTTCCGGTGGGTTATAGGAAGTTGTCGTTCAGGAGTCCGTGGACTCGCTGTTACTCGATTCATCCCAGAGCCAGTTGAGAAGGTTGGAGTCGCCCCGAGAGAAGATCCTCGGTGCCGGCTCGGCGAGGACTGCTGCGTCGTGTCGGTCATGCCAGGTGTCGAGTAGCTTGAGGATGTCGGTGGTGCCGGGTTCGTCGGTGTGCGTCGAGCTGGCCGGGCCAGACCTCGGTGATCCGGTTGAGGTGGTTCGTGGCCGAGTCGACCCGCGGGACGTCGGTGAGCGGTCCGAGCGGTAGCTCACGGAGCTGGCCGAGAACGGCGACTGCGGCGTTCAGCGCGAGAGTCGGGGTAGCCAGGTCGGGTACCGGGTCGCTGGCAACCAAGGTCATGGCGACCGGGTGGACGCCACTGTGAAGCGGCGGCTGGAAGAGGCTGCGACCGAGCTCGGTTTGAGCCTGTCCGCATTCGTGTTGCAATCCGCGCAGCGGCAGGCCGCAGAGGTTCTGGCCGATCGTTCCCTCATCCGGTTGTCGCCCACGGCTGCCGCGGCCTTCGATGAGGCGCTTTCTCAGCCGGCTCGGATCAACGTGCGACTGTCGGCGGCTCTCGGGCGCCCGACGACGCTCACCTGGCTCGACTGACGTGGAGCTGTACCGCCCAAGCCTGCTGGATCCGGACAAGCATCGCGCGACGAGTTCGACTGCGGCGACTCATCGCTTGACGAGTGGCTGCGCAAGTACGCCGGTCAGAATCGACGCGGTCATACCGCGGCAACCTGGGTTATCGCCGATGCCCAGTACAGAGTGGTCGCGTACGCCACACTGTCGATGACCGGGATCGACCGCTCGTCAGCGCCGGTACCGCTGGCTAAGGGCACGCCTGCAGTCATACCTGCGCTGTTGATCGGCCGTCTCGCGGTGGATCAATCAGCGACTCACCTCGGCCTGGGAACCCAGCTGGTCAAACACGTCCTGGCCACCTCGGTGGAGCTGAATCTCAAGGCCGCCTGCCGGGCTGTCGTGATCAACGCCCTTAACGAAAGGGCCTACACCTGGTGGCAGCGCTTCGGTTTCGTGCCGTTCGATCCAGACGATGCCGGCAGCCTCGATCTCTACCTGCTCAGCTCCGACATCCAGGCAACCCTCAGCTGACCGCCGCCGCCGGAGTGGACCCGTCACCCAAGCGCACCTCGGTGGGCAACAAGCGCGCCGAACTGGCCCGTGTCGTGGTTATCGGGGGGCATTCAGGGCTTTCGCCCGACGCCGCCGAATCCTTGATCTTCCACTGGGATACCGAATCGGCTGGGATCCGGCCTCCAGCGGCAACAGGAGACCACGCCGGGTTCCAGCAGTTCTAAGCGGTCGAACAGGCGGATGAGCTCCTGGCGGCTGCGGAATTTTATCGGGGGTGTGGCGCTCTCGTTCCAGAGTCGCATGACTTCAAGGGCCGCCGCACGGTCGACTTCTGTGGTGGGGTGTGACAGCACCAGGTAGCTGCCCGAGGGCAATGCGTCCAGCAGTCGGTTCACGATCGCGTACGCCTCGTTGTCGTCGACGATGAAGTTCACGATCCCTAACAGCATGAGTGCGGTGGGTTGGGTGAAGTCCAGGGTCCGGGCGGCTTCCCGCAAGATGGTGTCGGTGTCGCGTACGTCAGCCTCGATGTAGTCGGTGGCACCTTCTGACGTGCTGGTGAGCAGCGCGCGGGCGTGCACGAGGACGAGGGGGTCATTGTCGACATAGACGATGCGACATTGCGGGGCGACGGCTTGGGCGACCTCGTGGGTGTTGTCGGCGGTGGGCAGCCCGGTCCCGATGTCGAGGAACTGGCGGATTCCTGCCTCGCCTGCCAGGTGCCGGACGGCACGGCCCAGGAATCCGCGATCGTGACGGGCGGTGTCGACGATGTCCGGCATGAGGGCACTGATCTGCTCACCGACCTCGCGATCGACCGGGTAGTTGTCCTTGCCACCCAGCCAGTAGTTCCAGACCCGAGCCGTGTGTGCCACGCTGGTGTCGATCGCCGGGGGAGGTAGACCTTCGGTCACGGGGGGTGCCCTTCGTGTGTGATCCCGAGAGAGTGCCGCGCCATTCTGCCGCACCCCGGCTTACCGGCCGGTCAGGACCATCCCGGCGGGCATGGCAGATCCCTGAGACCTCGGTGCCCCGGACGACTGGCGTCCGGGGCACCGAGGTGGGTCGGTCAGTCGAACTCGCCGTCGCGGACTCCTGCGGTGAACGCGGCCCACTCGCCCGGGGTGAACCTCAGTGCGGGCCCGGCCGGGTCCTTGCTGTCCCGCACCGCGCGGCCACCGTCGGAGATGTCGGCAACCTCGACGCATTCAGATAGGTCATGACTACGGGCAGACTTCCGCCATCGGGCGGAGGCCAGATCGCCTGCCATCTGTTCCTCTTTTCGCAGCTCATTCGGTGTGTTCGGCCAGCTCCGCGATCAAAGCCAGGCTCTCGTCGTGACCGAGGGCCTGGTCGCGGAGCATGCCGAAGATGGTAGCCAACTCCGCGACAAACGTTTGATCATCGATGACGTGAGCGCCCGCGACGTACTCCTGATGGGCCACCTCAGGCAGTACTCCGTCGGGGAAGCTGAGCAGGCTGTATGCCCCGGCCGTACCGACGTGCAGTCCGGCGTCGAACGGGATCACCCGCACCTCGACGTTGGGTAGCTGGGCACGTTCGAGCAGCTGCTGGAGCTGGCCTGCCGCGACGGATGTGTCTCGCGCGCAGCGGAGCAGCGCGGCCTCGTCCAGGACCACGGACAGCTGTAGTGGGGGTGAGTCCGTGAGGCGCTGCTGGCGCTGCATGCGGACAGCTACCCGTTGATCTATTTCTTCCGGGGTGTGACGGCCCCTGAGAGCGTGCAGCTTCCGGGCGTACTCCTCGGTCTGGAGCAGGCCCGGGATCAGCTTCAGGGCCAGCGAGCGCTGTGAGACCGCGCTGGCCTCCAGGCCGACGTAGAGGTCCAGCTGGTCGGGGAGCTTGTAGACGCTCCACCAGCCCCGCTTGCCTGCCGCCAGGCGCAGCTCGTCCAGCCTGTCGATCGTCGCCTGATCAGCTCCGTAATGCTGCAGCAGCAGGATCAGGTCACCTCTCTTGATGGTGGCCCGGCCCGCCTCGACCGAGGCGATCTTCCCTTGCGAGAGCTCGACGACTGCCGCCGCTTCCCGCTGTCTGATCTTCGCGTCGTTGCGCAGACGGGCCAGCTCGATGCCGAGGACACGAGCTTGCACCGTAGGACCGACTGCCATGGTCGAAGCCTACCCTTCTGAAAATATTTTTATAAGATATTGCCATCAGATATTCTATAGCCTACCGTGGGTGCGGGCGTCGGCACTGGCCGGCGTCGAGTCGCCCGGACGCGGTGTTTGGAAGTGGCCCTGCGTCCGGGTGCGGCCGGCCGAGCCGCGCGTTCCCCCGTTTCGCGCGGCCCGGCCGGTGTCCACTGCGGAGGCGGGCGGAGCGGCTGGGGAGAGGGGAGCGATGCCGGCGGACTGGGCGCGGCGGGTGAGGTGTCCCTATGCCACCGGGCGCACCGCGGTCAGCGTCGGGATTCAGGAATTGACCGAGGAGAGGTAGACCGTGATGGGTGACAAGCCGGTGACGCAGCACAAGGACGAGCGCAGCCGGACCGTCGTTGACGGCCGCCGCACTGACGACGGTGATCTGTGCACGCTGGTGGTGGTGCGCGAGGTCGGTGGCACGTGGGCGCTGTACCCGCACGGTGACGCCAAGTTCGGGGTGCGCCTGGAGCGGGCCGAGGCGCTGAAGGTAGCGCAGGCGATCTTGGCGGGTGAGCGGTGATGATGAACGTGACAGTGGAGACTCCGGTCGACCTGGCTGCCGTCAAGGCCGCCCGGCTGATCGACGTCGTCGCTGCCGTGGTGGTGATCCGTGCCGGGGTGGCGGTGCTGATTCTCGCGCCGATGGGGTCGAGGCCGTGGTGAGCGATCCCGGGCTGTACGAGCGCCTCGCGCTGCGCCGTGTCCACGACGGTGGCATCGCGAAGTCGGCCGGCGTCTACCTCGATCACGGTCGCCCGACGCCCGGCTACCTGGCCGACCTCTTCGATCAGCTCATCTGGACCGGATGCGCCACCGTCGCCGACGGTGATGGGATCTGGGGCCTGCGGGGGGTGAGCCTGACCGAGTCCGGCCACGCCCGCTACGCCGAGCAGTGCGAGCAGGAGGGGGCACCCGGGCATCATCGCTCACCAGTCCCTGACCCCACCCAGACCCCGGCTGGCAGCCAGTCGGCCCCCACGTCATGAGCACCCCGGGGATGTGGTGGGGCCGCAGCAACGGGTGCCTGCACCCGGTGGCGCCGTGTGACATCACGCACGCGGGTATCCGGGGCTGGACAGAGGCCCTGTGCGGGTGGCATCTGCCGGTCACCGTCGAGCTGCTGAGCCAACCCGATGGCGGGCCGCTATGCAGGTATCCGCACGCGGAGCATCAGCAGCTGAAGGTCGACGTCCGGTGCGGTGAGGTGATCGATGACGATTATGCGGCGGCGATGGTCGCAGCACGCACCGGGCTGGCCCTGGCCGACGTCGTCGTCCTGAAGGTCACCGCCTGAGACCATTCCGACATCGCACGAAACGCATCCAAGACCCGCGCCCCTTGAACGCCCCGCTCACCCCAGCCCCTCACCCCCCATCCAGAGCCGAATCACGGCCAGATCGCGCGACCGGGCAACCATTCGGAGCCGAATAGCTGCCTACGGTGCGCTGGGACAACCATTCGGAGCCGAATAGCGCTTCCGGAGGCTTAGAAACGGCCATTCGGAGCCGAATTGCGGTGGGGCGGGCGGCGGGACGGCCATGGGGGCGCTGATCAGCGGGATCCGCTCCCTGGCAGCGTGCGTCGGGCTAGGTGGTGGGATTCACTCTGCGACGGGGTGCACGGGCAGGTTCCGGGTGCCGACTATGCCCCGTCGGTAGTGCTGCAGCCCTCCGGTGCGGGTGACGGTCTCGTGGTCGACCGGCAGAGTGCGATAGCGCCCAGTGAGCTCCTCCAGTGCCACTCGGGCTTCCAGCCTCGCCAGGGGGGCACCCAGACAGAAATGGATGCCGTGCCCGAAGGCCAGCTGTGCGCCACCGCCGAGGCCCCGGCGGATGTCGAAGCGGTCGGGCTCGGGGTGTGCCCGGGGGTCCCGGTTGGCCGAGAGCAACCACGGGGTGACGATCACGTCCGCGGGGATCGTCACCCCACCGAGCTCGGCGGGGTGCATCGTCGTGCGGGCGACCTGGGTGAACGGGGAGCGGTAGCGCAGCACCTCTTCGACCGCGCCCGGGATGAGGCTCGGGTCGGTGCGCAGCTCGTCCCAGACGCCGTGGTGCTCGTCGAAGGTGCGGACCGCGTTGCCGAGCAGCAGCGTCGTGGTGATGTGCCCGGCGAGCAGCAACAGCATCGAGAAGTTCGCCGCCTCCTCGTCATCGAGGCGTCGGCCGTCGACCTCGGCGGTGACCAGCGCGGAGATGAGATCCTCGCGCGGAGCTGCCCGGCGGTCGCGGCAGTACTCGGTGAGGTAGGCGGTGATATCGGCCATCGCCGCGGCGATCTTGGGCCCGAGTTCGGGGTCGGTCGGGTCGTCGACCTGCATCGAGAACAGCCCGTCGGCCCAGGTGCGGAACAGCTCGCGATCTTGCGCCGGCAGGCCGAGCAGTTCGGCGATGACGATCACCGGCAGGGGGAAGGCCAGCGCGTCGACGAGGTCGAACCGCTCGCCTGTGGCGTCGAGGAGTTCGCCGGTCACGGCCCGGATGCGGGGTTCGAGGGCGGCGACGGTGCGGGGCGTGAACGCGGCGCTGACCAGGTGGCGCAGGGCGCGGTGCTCCGGCGGGTCGATCTGGGTCAGCATGCCGCGCTTGACCTTTGCCCCCGCGGGGACGAGGCGGGAGGTGTCGGAAGAGAAGGTCGCGGGGTCCCGGGTGATGGCCTCGACGTCGCCGTGCCGGAATACGTGCCAGATTCCGTAGCGATCTTGCCAGATCGGGTGTTCTACGCGCATCATGCGCAGCCACTCGAGCAGGACCTGTTCGTCCTCGCAGGTGGGTGCGACATCGGCGGGGAGGGTGGTACTCATGGTGTAGCCCCCTTGGGCAGGTTGCGGGTGAGATCGGTGAGCAGTTGCTCGTACAGGTCGATCACGACCGGGGCGGCGGCCTCCAGCGCCTCAGCGGTGGGCCCAGTAGCCGACTCGAAACCTCGTCGGACCGTCGTCGCCAGCGCGTCGGCCTTGTCGTCGAGGTCGATGTCGACCGCCGCCGGAAGCAGCCGTTCGAGCAGGAAGAAGCCGGTGGTCACGGCAGAGAGCCGGTACACAAGGCCGGGGTCGGTGGCTGGATCGTCGGCCAGCAGGCCGTGCCGGTGCAGCACGGCGAGGTAGCGCGGCATCATCGCGGCCTTGTCCGCGGCGACCTGCAGGCCGATCTTGGTGTCGGTGCCGAGCGCGCCGAGCACCTCGGTGTCACCGGTGTAGAACGCCCGGGCCAGCGGGCGGCGCATGACCAGCAGGAACAGGCTGCGCATCGTGCGGTGTAACCGGATCTCCGCTGGATCGGCTCGCAGCACCGTGAGCTGCTCGGCGGTGATTGCGGCACCGTCCCGGATGAGCACGGTTGCGAACAGTTCGAGTTTGCTCGCCCAGTGCAGGTAGACCGTGCCCTTGCCGACGCCCGCCCGGCGCGCGACATCCTCGATGGTCACCTTGCGGTAGCCCCAGGTGAGCAGCAGCTCCGCTGCCGCGTCGAGGATGCGTGTCTGGCGGTCCTGGCTCACGGGCACCTCCATGACTGGTGACCAGATTTCGTATCCGGTCATCAGTCACACTAGAACGCCCTCAGCTCGGGGTCAACAGCACGGGTGACCGTCACCTCTCGCACCTCTCGCCGCCGGTGAAGGCGCTGACGGCAGCACCGGAAACCTGTGGTGGATCCCGCGCGGCTCGCCGATGATTGCGGGCATGTCCATCGACATGTTCACCGACCCCGACCCCGACCCACGGGCCGACCCGCCGGCCCAGGCTGACGAGCGCGCCACGCTCGTCGCGTTCCTGCGCTGGCAGCGCGACACACTGGAACTGAAGTGCAGCGGCCTCGCCGCCGCCGACCTGGCCCGTCGCTCCGTGGAGCCCTCCACGCTGTCGCTGCTCGGGTTGGTGCGCCACCTGGCCGAGGTGGAACGCAGCTGGTTCCGGCGGGTGATGGCCGGTCAGGACGCATCGCCGCACTTCTACTCCGACACCGACCCCGACGGAGACTTCGACGGCGCAGTGCCCGACCCCGAGGTTGTTGCGGAGGCGTGGAACGTGTGGCGGGCCGAGGTCGCGTTTGCGGATCAATTCGTGGCCGAGGCGTCCGATCTCGACGTCACCGGAAACGATCGCTGGCGCGGGGCGGTGTCACTGCGCTGGGTGCTGGTGCACATGGTGGAGGAGTACGCCCGGCACAACGGCCACGTCGACCTGCTGCGCCAGCGGATCGACGGGGCGGTAGGCCAGTAGCGATCGCCACGAGCGAGGACGGGTGACACCATGCAGGCATGCAACCGATCGTTCGGGCATTCGAAGAACGCGACCAGGCTGCGGTGATAGCTCTTTCGCTACGAGCTTGGGCGCCCGTGTTCGCCTCACTATGATCGCCGTCGATCCTGCCTACCAGCGCAACGGCGTCGGCTCCCTCCTGACGTCGTACGCGCTCCAGTGGTTCAAGGACAACGGCATGGCGCTGGCGATGGTGAAGACGGGGGGTGACCCGGGGCATGCGTCAGCGCGCCGGACCTATGAGCAGGCTGGGTTTGTGCATCTCCCGATCGTCAGGTATTTCAAGAAGCTCTAACGGCGATGAACTCAACTACGAACGCGACCCTGTTACTCGGGCCTGACTCCGCGATCGGCCGGGAGTTTGGCCGTGTCGCGGCCGAATGCCGTTGCGTGTTTTTCGTGGGACCGCCCGGGGTCGGCAAGTCTCTGATGATCCAGCAGCTCGCCCTGATCGCCCAGCAGGGTGGCCGGGCGGTGCACCTGGTGCGGTGGGACGTGGCGCGGCGCGTCTTTGAGGCCCACCCGGCGGCGACCCACTACCCGGAGGTGGACGGAGTGACGCATCCGGCGATCCGCTGGGCGGCCGGGCTGTGGGTGCGCGATGCCGTGCTGGGCTGGCACTTGGACCACCCCGAGTCCGCCGATCTCCTGATCGGCGAGGCGCCGCTGGTGGGCAACCGCTTCGTGGAGCTTGCCCAGCCGCGCGAGGATCGGGCCGAGGACCTGCTCCACGCGGAGGCGACCGAGTTCTTCGTTCCGGTGCCGTCGGTGACCGTGCGGCGAGCCATCCAGCGGTCCAGGGAGCAGGAGCTGCGCCAGCCCCGTCACGAGCAGGAACGGGCCAACGCCACTCCCCGGCTGCTCAACGAGCTGTGGCAGGAAGTCCAGCGGGCCAGCGAGGGACACGGACTGCCGGGGGCGCGGCCCGGCGTGGATTATCGGCCGCAGACCTATGCCGCGGTGTATGGGCGGCTGCTACATGCCAGGCATCACACCGTGTTGGGTATCGACGAGCTGTTGCCGGTCGAGGTCTCCGCCCAGGAGCTGGGCCCGGTCGCGGGCGAGCTGATACCGAGCCAGCAGCAGGCGGGTCAGTTACTGGCCGAAGTGGACTCATGTGAACCGGGGGAGCTGGAGCGCGCGGTGCTCAACTGGTTCCGGATCTGAGCCACGACCGGGGAAACCTGTTACAAACCCCAACCCTCTCAACCGCTCATCCAGCTCTTGGCTTCGTGCTCCTCCTTAGCGGCTCGTACCGGCTCGGGAGGTTCTTGCACCAGCTCCTATGCCACTCAAGACTTCGGTCAGCCAGCTCTGCACCCTGGAACTACGGGTGTGAAACCGACCGATCCGGGTCTGGGTCAACCAGGAGCGGCACTCGCCGCTGCGGGCGCTGTCTCGTGATCGCCCGCGCGAGGCCGGTGGTGAGCAGCGCGACCGCCGTGGCGATAAGCAGTCCCGCCGCCTGGCTCTGCATCGTGAGGGTTCTGATGGGCGGAGTCTCGCCGGTCAGCAGGAGCACCAGGATAACGTTGAACAGCAACGTGCCGGCGCCTGCCAGGAACGCGGCCGCGATGCCGTGCAGCACACGCAGCTGCCGAGTTCGCGCGCTGGCCAGCACGGCGGCAGCGAACTGGGTGAGGACCACCGCGACCTGAATCACCAACTCGATGTCGCTCACCCTCGCAACCAGCGGGGCCACCATGATGAGGCCCGCTACAGCGCACCAGAGCCCGATCCTCGTCGTGGTGCGCAACTCGGAGCGCGGTGGCGGCGCGAGCCGGTCTACCGGGAGCGGATCGAGCGCGATCCAGTCCGCCGCACCGGGTCGGGCGGCTTGGCGCTGGCTCCACGCGATCCCGGCCAGCGGGAGCACAGCGACCGTGACCAGCAGCGGGAACAGCATCGGGGTCGGCGGAATGGTGATGGCCACTGCGGCTGCGGCGAGCGGCATGAGCACGATCGCGGGCAGGTCGGGAAAGGAGGTGGTCTGCACGACCAGCGTCATGGTCGGCAACATCGTTGTGATGCCGAGCCATGCGGCGAGCGGAACCGAGATTGCGGCCAGGGTCGCCAGAATGACCGGCACGGGACGGTCCCGGCGGGCCACCCCCGGCAGCCAGCACCGGGCGACCAGCGCGATCCAGTGGACGATGCCCAGTCCGCTGAGGTACGTGAACACCAGCCAGGGGATCATGATGCCTAGTGGTGAGACCCCGGTGCCGTACAGGTTGAACGCGTCGGTGGGCGTGATCAGTGCGCCCAGGGCAAGTCCGATAGCCAGCCCGGGTCCGGTGCGGGTGAGTTCTGTCGCCGTCCCGGTGACCGACGCCCGAATCACCTCCCGCCAGACTGAGAGCCCTACCCCGGCGGCGAACAGCGGCGCGGTGAGCAGCGCTGCGGCGGGGCCGGGGAGCAGCGTGTCCGGGTGAGCGAGGAACTCTGCGGTCAGGGAGGCGGCGAGGGTCACCATGAGACCGACGCCGAGCATTTCCCAGAACTCGAGAGCGAAAAAGCCCCGTGGGTCATCGAGCGCGGCGCGACGCTTGGTGAGCGGCGGATGCACCCGCAGCGCGCCGCCTCCGGGATGCTCCCGCCGGGAGTAGGTGTCGAACAGGTGCTGCAGGTTCTGCGATGAGTTGTCCCACTGGGCGGTTCGCGCGTCGGCGTACAGCTCGCGGCTGCGCAGCACGGCGTTACGGGCCAGCGGCACCACGACAGCCAGCAGGATGATCTGCCAGGTGCTGACTGCCGTGCTGGCGATCCCGTAGCCAGGGAAAACGCCTGTGGCGATGTTCAGCCCGGCACCGAGCAGCTCGCGCACCAGCAGGACCATCACCACACGCCACACGATGATCGTGATGAAGGTGATGTCCAGGTCCCGGTTGCGGATATGGGCGAGCTCGTGCAGCACCACGGTGCGGAACGCGGCGCGATCGCGGTTGAAGAGGGCGACCAATCCCCCGCTGAGCATCACGTGGCGGCGCCCGACGTGGCCGAAGGCCAGTCCGGCCACCTTGGAATTGAGCGGTGCCAGCAGGTAGCTCACCGGCTCACGGACACCGGCCTCCTGCTGTAATCCGTTAAGATACGCCGCCAGTTCAGGGAGCCCGGCGGGGTCGAGCGGGCGCAGCCGCCTGCGCCAGATCCGCCACCGGGGCAGTACCCAGTACAGCGCGAGCACCACCAGCCAGAAGAACGCCAGCGCAAGGACATTCGGCCACACACCGATGTCGTTTCTCGGATCGTGACAGTCTGCGATGGTCTCGATACCGAGGTTTGCCCCAGGCAACGAGTCGGTGAACTCCGCCCCCTTTTTTTCCTGCACGCAGACCTGGTAGGCGATGACGTCGGCTGGCCGCACACCGAGCAGCACAGCGGCCGTCTGGGAGAGGCCGCTCAGCGCGGCGGCGGAGGCGACGGCGATGAGCAGCAGGAACCGGACCAGGGTCCCGGACGGGACGGCAAACGGGTTCGGGCGGAGCGCCGCACCGCCATCACTCACCCGCGTCGTCCGGCAAGGACAGTCCGGCGATGATCCCGTCGGCGATCAGCACGGCCTGCTCGGCGGGGACCTGCCGGGCGGTGGCCTTGCTGACCGCCAGCGCGTGCAGCTTGCTTAGCTGCTGCTTGTCCAGCACGGGCAGCACCACCTCCTGCCTGCCACTGCGCCTCCTGCCGAGCAGGGCGCGCACCTGGCCGCCGGTCCGGGCCACCAGCCGGTCCGAATAGTGCTGAGTGAGGTGCTTGAGCACCTCGATCACCACGCTGAGCGTCGCCGTGCTGACCAGCACGGCGACGCTTTCCAGGCCGAGTCCCAGCGGCTCGTCACGGCCGACGGAGCGGCGCACCCGGTTCGGTGCGGCGAAGAACGCCTCTGCGGTGACGGCGAACTGGGGCAGTTCGTCAGGGGCCGCCCGGCGGACGGCCTCCCGGGCCAGCCGCGTCACCAGTTGTGGATTCTGTTCCTTGGGCACGGACACCTCCGGTCGGATCGACATGGGACCACAGCCCCCCTGATGCCATGTCGCTGGGGCTGCGTTCGTAGTGACATGTTCAGAATGGTCCGCAGGTCGATGATAAACAGACCGGCACGCCCCCTGATGAGATACCCATCTGAGCGACTTTCATGGTGCCAGAGTGCGGCTGCCCGGCGCGGTGGCTACGTCGCCGATTACCAGGGAAGGATGCTTGGAGCAGGTAGTCGAAAAGTTCGTCTCAGCGCGCGTAAAGCCAACACGCTACGCATCTCAGGCTGGGTGACGCGATCTCGGGTTTCAGCCCTGCGTGGTCCGGCTGCTGTTCACGCTGGAGCTGGCGATCTTCCACAGACCGTCCTCGGGGACCAACCCGAAGCTGGTTTGCTCCTCGATGACGCGGCCGTCTCGATAAAAGTAGGTGATCGTGGCGGCCGCTCTGGCCGGCCGGCTGGCGGAGATGTTGGAGATTTCGACCCGCTGTATGGCATTCCAGAAGGCTTGGTACCCGCTCAAACCTCCGGCGTGGTTGCGTTGGTAGTCGGCGGTCAGCCGGGTCCAGCCTGCCTCCAGGTTCCCGGGCATCAGAGCGTAGTAGTCCGACACTGCGGCCTGCAATTGTTCCGGTGTGTCCGGTGGGACGGCATCGTTGGTCGGTGGACTCGGTGTCGGTGGACTCGGTGTGGCGTTGGGGGTGGTCTCGATTGTGCTGTCTATTGTTGACGAAGGTGGCGGAGCTTGCTCGCTCTGCGCGGCGTCCTGAGTTGTGTTTGGGGGGCTGGAGATGGGGCCCGCTGTGGGTCTCTGGTCATTGATCAGAGTGGTCCCGAAAAGAATGCCGATTGCTATCAATGAGACCGCAACAACAATGATGGCAGCGCGCCATGGTGGCGGCTTGCCGCCGTGGGTCGGCGGCGGCGCTTGGGTTGAAGGCGGTGCGGCGGTGGGAGCGGGGGTGTCCGTTCCGGCGGACAAGCCGGTTTCCGGCAGAGCCGCCGGGGGGTGCGGATCTAGCACGGGCACTAGCACGGGCGCGAGCGTAGGCGCGGGTGGCGGACGGAGGTCGTCGACTGTGGCGAGCTCGGCGAGCGCTTCCTGGGCCTGCCCCATGGTGGGGCGTTGGGACACATCGCGTTCGAGCATCCGGGCCAGCACCGGGGTCAGCGGACCGGACTGCCTCGGTGCAGTGATTTCGCTGGTGGCGATCCGGTAGAGCAGGGCAAGCGCGTTGTCGTCGAGCCCGAAGGGTGGCACTCCTTCGACTGCGGCATAAAGGGTGGCGCCCAGGGAGAATACGTCCGCAGGGAAGCCGACACCGTGGCCTTGGGCGATTTCCGGAGCGAGGTAGGCAGGGGTGCCTGCCAGGATCCCGGTGCCGGTCAGCGTGCCGTCGCCGACGGCGCGGGAGATGCCGAAGTCAGTGATTTTGGCGGTGCCATCTTCGGCGAGGAGCACGTTGCCCGGCTTGATATCGCGGTGCACGATCCCCGCCGCATGGGCGGCGGTCAACGCCGAGGCGAGCTGGCTGCCGATTTTCGCCACCTCCTCGGCGGGCAGCGGTCCGCGTATTTCCAGCACGGTGGACAGGCTCTCGGAATGCAGGTATTCCATGATCAGGCAAGGCTTGCCTTCGTGCTCGGCCACGTCGTAGACGGTGATCGCATGCGGGTGGTGCAATCGTGCGGCGATGCGCCCCTCCCGCATTGCCCGGCGGTTGGCCTCGTCGGCCTCGATCTCGCTCATGCCGGAGTGCAGCGAGAGTTGCTTGACCGCGACGGTGCGGTGTAGGCGCTCGTCGTGCGCCTGCCAGACCACACCCATCGCGCCGGCGCCCACTTTCGAGACCAGCCGGTAGCGTCCAGCGATCAGTTCGCCCTCTTCGGTCACAAGCCATCCTCCAGGGCGCGGATGTGCGCGTCGTTAGCTTGCCTTCGTGGCCGTCCCGTGACACTCCTACCACTCTATGGGCCAGCGGGAGCGGCACCGGGCGACGGACCCGCCCGCACCGTGGCTGCCGTGGCTGACGGGATGTGGAGCTGTGCACCCGGTAGCCACGTGATTATGATGGCTGAAACTATAATAGGCTCGGCCATCATGGAGGTGGGGTGCGCAAGCCGGACGAGCTGCATGCCCGCGATGGGGAGTGGGACGCCCTGGTCGATTTCGTGGGTGACCGGTCTGCCGGTACGACGCTCGGCCTGGTCTACGGACGTCGACGGCAGGGAAAGACCCTCATGCTCGAGCTGCTGGCGGAGGTGACTGGGGGATTCATGTTCACCGCGCGTGAGCAGCCGGACCGTCAGAACCTGCAGGAGCTCAGCGCCGCCTACGCTCGCCACGCCGCGCTGCCCACGTCGCTGGCCTTCGACAGCTGGGCTGATGTGATCGATGCGCTGCTCGGTCTCGGCAGCGCGGCCCCCGAAGCGGTGCCAGTGATCATTGATGAGTTCCCGAACCTCGTCGCGCAGGCGCCAGCTCTTCCCTCCCTGATCCAGATCGCGCTCAGCCCCCGCAGCCACGCCTCCCGCCAAGCGCGTACCAGGCTGATCCTGTGCGGCAGCGCACTGACCGTGATGCGGGATCTGCTCGGCGGTGGTGCGCCACTGCGCGGGCGGGCCAAACTCGAGTTGGTGCTGCGTCCGTTCTGGTACCGCGAGGCCGCCTCGTTCTGGCAACTGACCGATGACCCGGAACTGGCATTTCGGGTGCACGCCTTGCTTGGCGGCACCCCGGCCTACCGGGCAATGGCGTTCGAGCCTCCAACGAGCCAGGAATCCTTTGACCGATGGGTGGCGCAGCGCCTGCTCAACCCCGCGAGTGCGCTCTTTCGTGAAGGTAGCTTGCTACTTCGTGAGGAATCCGGTGTCACCGATCCCGTGCCTTATCACGGTGTCCTTGCCGCCATCGCGACCGGTGCGGCACGTCGTTCGGAGATTGCCGGGCGAATCGGCCGACCGGCCACGGCCATCGCTCACCTGCTGGCCGGGCTTCAGGAGGTCGGTCTGGTCGCCCGCATCGAGGACGCGTTCCGGGAGCGGAGAGGAATCTATCGGCTCACCGATCCGCTCATCCGGCTGCACGAACTTGTGATCGGACCTAACGAACGCTTGCTCGTGCGTGGACGCGGAACGCAGGTCTGGACTGCGAATGCAGACACCGTCGCCTCGAAGATATACGGTCCGCATCTGGAGGATCTCGCCAGGGAGTGGTGCTTGAGCCACGCCAGTTCCGCCACTCTGGGTGGGGTGGCTCACGACGTACTTCCAGCAACCGTTGCCTGCCGGGAACACCACCAAGGCCACGAGATCGACGTCGTGGTGGTGGAAACATCGGCTGGCGTGCGACGTCGGGTAGTGGCGATCGGCGAGGTCAAGTCGACAGGGCGGCCAACTGGCGTCGCAGAGATCACTCGTCTGGATCACCTCCAGGATCTCCTGCCGGACTCCCAGGTGTCGGCGCCCCCACGGCTGCTGGTGTTCTCCCGCGCCGGGTTCACTACCGAGACTCGGCGCATGGCAGCGAGCAGGCACGATGTCGAGCTCGTCGATCTTGACCGGCTTTACCGGGGAGACTGAGACGCTCCGCCGATCCGCTGGGCTGGAAGGGCCAGGGTCTCGATATTACGGCTTACTTAAAACTCCATGTCCGACGACCGCGTTGCCGCTGAACAGGGAGATGCCGAAAAGTTGCCTCGCTCCCGGGGTTCATGCCTGCGATCACGCTCCTTCCGGTGCTCGCAGGAAGTCGAGGATCGGGAGCGTCTGGGCTGGCGGGAAGTGTCCGGCTGTCGGCAGGAGGGTGACCCTCGCGTGGGGCGCAGTCTGCGTCAGCCGTCGACGGGTCGCTGTGGAGTCAAGGAAGCTGTCGCGCCCACCGACGATGACCAACATGGGCATGGTCAGGCGTTGCAGCGTGTCGTCATCGAACACCGGCACCTTCTCCCACCGGGGCTTGAAATGCCGGTGGATGAGCACCCCGTAGTCCAAGTACGGTCGGCCCTGCGGTGTTGTCGTGAGTGCGGAGGGGCCCAGGAGCAGCGTCATCGTCGTGCGCTTCCCCCACCGTCCCCACGGCTTCAACAGCAGTACTGTGATTATCACCTTGGCCCACTTCTGCCGGCCGATACCGCCCGGGCAGAGCAGCGCCAGGCGATCGACCCGCCCGGGGCGCCGGGTCGCGTAGTCGACCGCCAGCCACCCGCCGAGCGAGACTCCCACGAACGCTGCGTGTTCGACGGCAAGCGCGGCCAGGACCTCGTCGAGCCACCGCGCGTGGGCGTCGGACGCCAACGGCGGCCGCGACGGTGCACTCAGACCCGGTTCGCCGATCATGTCGACGGCATACACCCGGAAGTGCTGCGCCCAGGTGGCCACATCGCCCAGCCAGGTCGTCGTGTTCCCTGCGGAGCCGTGCAGGAGGAGGACCGGTGGCGCGTCGGGTGGCCCGCAGGCCACGACGAACGTGTCGCCCTGGTGGGTCGGAACCCACAGCTGTTCGCTGGGCACTGGCCAGCGCCCCAAGAACTCTCGGTAGCGCCGCTCGAGGATGCGCGCGCCCTCGGCGGAGGTGTAAATGCTGCTCATGGTTCGTCCTCCAATAACGTGGATATGATCTTGAGTAGCTCTGCGGTGGTGTCCACGCCACCCAATAAAATGATCTTCATGCTGGCCCGCTCCTCGTGGTAGACCGTCTCGATACGCAGGCGCTCGTCGTCGTCGCGACCCTGGACAGAGCTCATGATCATGGTGCTCAGGCGGCTCATCGCCGCGGGGCTGATCGCGTCGATCTGCACGATGCTGGACACCTCGACATGACGTCTCCGCCTGGCCGTCTCACCGGCGGGCGCGGGTGCCGGACGGCCGGTGAACGCCTCCAGGTCCTCGCTCGCGATCCGGTACTGCTTGCCGATGCGGACCGCCTTCAGATGGCCATCGCGCACGTAGTTGCGCACTGTCTTCACGTGAAGGCCCAGCAGGTTCGCCACTTGCTCGACCGAGTACAGCTGCGTAGCCACCGTGTGTCCTTCCGGAGTTGCAGTCGTGACCCCAAGCCGCGCGGTCAGACATAAGACTTCTCTATCACTCTCTAAAATACCTAATTTCAGAGATGTATGGAGAGCTTTAGGGAAGTATGGAGAGCGTTACAGATCGGGGGAGGCACACCGAGGAGACGGGCGGCTCAGCGGTTGAGGAGGGCCTCTTCGAGGTCTAGGTCGTGTACGGCGCGGGAGAGGACTTCGTCGTCGATGCGGCCCTCGTTTCGTAGCGCGACCAGGGTGGCGCGTTCGGCGGTCAGCATTTCCAGCCGTAGGCGGCGATGGACGACGGTGGGGGGTTCGCCGTGTTCGGTTTCGGGGCGACCGAGGCGCTCCCAGACGCGGTGGCTGCGGTGTTCGGCGGCGACGCGTAGCCGTTCGACGACCTCGTTGGGCGCGGTATCGGCCAACTCGTCGAGGCGCGCCAGCGCGGCCTGCGTGGCGGCGTGGATGGCGCCCGCCTCGGCCAGCACGTCGTCGTAGGACTCGGTGCCCTGGACCCTGAGGCGGCGGATCACCCAGGGCAGCGTGAAGCCGTGTAACAGCAGCGTGCCGATGGTGACGAAGAACGCCAGAAAGATGATCTCGGAGCGGCCCGGGAAGGGGGCACCGGAGTCGAGGAGCACCGGGATCGAGAACGCTGCGGCGAGGGTGACCACCCCGCGCATTCCGGCCCAGGAGACCACCGTGGGTACCTGCCATGGCGGCGCCGGGTCCCGGGCTCTCAGCCGGGGCAGGAGCACCCGCGGCAGGTAGGTCGCCGGGAATACCCACACCACCCTGGCCAGTACCACCGTCGCGAGTACTGCTGCTGCGGCGATCAGCAGCGAGCTCAGGTCACCCTGTACGTCGCGCAGCACAGTGGGCAGTTGCAGCCCGATCAGGGCGAACACGAACGCTTCGAGCACGGTGTCGGCCGCTCGCCAGACCGCGCCGTCTTGCAGCCGGGTGGCGTAGCCCGCCGCGGGCGCGTGGTGGCCCAGATACAGCCCGGTCATCACCACCGCCAGCACCCCGGAGACGTGCACCTGCTCCGCCATGGCGTAGGCCGCGAACGGCACCACCAGGCCCAACGCGCTCTCCAGCCGTGCATCGCCCAACCGCAGCCGCACCTGGTGCACCACCCGCCCGAGTACCGCACCCAGCGCCACCCCACCCACGCCGGCGAGCAGCAGATCGCCCAGCCCGGCCCATACTGAGAAGCCGGTGCCCAGCACCGCCGCCACGCCGACCCGCACGGTGGTCAGTGCCGTCGCATCGTTGAACAGGCTCTCGCCCGCCAGCACCGTCATCACCCGGCGCGGCAGCCCCAGGCGCCGCCCGATCGCCACCGCCGCGACGGCGTCCGGCGGGGCCACCACCGCGCCGAGCACCAGCGCGGCGGACAGCGGCAGACCGGGCACCAGCCACCAGGCGACCAGCCCGACGCAGCCGGTGGTGAACAGCACCAGCCCGACGGCGAGCAGCCCGATCGACCGGATGTTCGCCCTGATCCGGATGGCCGAGCTGTCCAGCGCCGCGGAGTACAGCAACGGCGGCAGGATCGCGTAAAGCACCAGATCCGGGTCGAGCTCGAAGTCCGGAATCCCGGGGATCAGGGAGACGCCCAGCCCGGCGACGACCAACGCCAGCGGGGCGGGCAGTCCGTAGCGGCCGCTCAGCGCGGTCACCGCCAGTGCGCCCAAGACGAGCAGGATCAGCGACAAACCTTCCACGTAGGTAAGGATGTACCCACCCAACAGTGGAGGTAGCTCAAAGTGACCTGCGAACACGTGAAGCTGCTACCCGAGTCAGTGCCCGAACCCGAAAACCTGACCCGGTGCGAAGACTGCACGCGGATGGGCCAGTCGGGCTGGGCGCATCTGCGGATGTGCCTGACCTGCGGGCACGTGGCCTGCTGCGATTCCAGCCCGTACCGGCACGCCACCGCGCACTACTTCCGCAGCGACCATCCGGTGATGCGCTCCGCCGAGCCGGGGGAGACCTGGCGGTGGTGTTATGTCGACCACGGGGTGGTCTGACCCGTGAGTGGCGATGGTGGCTGGAGCAACGGTTGCCACTCACAGGCGGCGAAGCCGCCAACTGTGAGTGGCAACCGTTGCTCCAGCCACCATCGCCACTCACGGGGCGCGAAGCGCCACCACCGCGGTGTCCGGGTTGTCGGTGAAGAGCCCGTCCACCCCGAGGCCGAAGAACAGCGCGTACTCGGCGAAGGCGTCGCCGTAGGCTGCTGGGTCCGGCGAGGAGCGGAAGTTCGCGGGCAGGAAGCTGTTCTCGTTGCGGAAGGTGTACGGGTGCACCAGCAGCCCGGCCTGGTGCGCGTCGGACACCAGCGTGGTCGGCTCCAGCAGGAATCCGGCTGCGTCCCTGGGCACGATGCGGTTCTTGTCTGGCCCGATCCCGGCCGCGTAGCCGGCGATTTCGGCCAGACCGGCGGGCGTGATCAGATCCGCATAGCTGCGCGGATCGCCCGCGGCGGTGAAGTCATAGGGCGCCCCGCTGCCCGCGATGAGCTGCACCAGCGGCACCCGCAGCTCGGTGGCCAGCGCCCGCAGGTTGGCCGTCTCGAAGGACTGCACAAAGACCTTCGCATTCGGTCGGTTCAGGCCGTTGTGGGTCAGGGTGCGCACCAACGGGGGCTCCAGGGCCAGCCCGATGCTCTGGAAGTAGGTCGGATGCTTGGTCTCCGGGTAGATCCCGATCTGCCGCCTGGTCTCTTTGGACATTCGCTTGGCCAGATCGATGACCTCTTGCAGGGTCGGGATCGGGTAGCGGCCGTCATAGATTGTGTTGCGCTGCCGCAGCTGGGGGATGCGCTCCTTGGCGCGCAGCGTCTTGAGCTCGGCGAGGGTGAAGTCCTCGGTAAACCAGCCGGTCAACGGCGTCCCGTCGATCACCTTGGTGGTGTGGCGAGCGGCGAACTCGGGGTGCTCGGCGATGTCGGTGGTGCCCCCGATCTCGTTCTCGTGCCGGGCCACCAGGTGCCCGTCGCGGGTGGGGACCAGATCCGGCTCGATGAAGTCCGCCCCGAGCCGGATGGCCAGCTCATACGACGCCAGGGTGTGCTCAGGGCGGTAGCCCGACGCGCCCCGGTGCCCGATCACCAGCGGCCCGGCCGCCTCAGCCCGCGACGGGCTGGGCTTTGCTTGCGTCGCGGATTGCGTGGCGCCTGCGCTACCGGCCATGGCTGCCAGCGTCAGCACGGACAGGGCGAGCGCTGCGATCCGGCGGATGCTCGTCATTGCTCGGCTCTCCCTGCTTCGGGTCGGCCCGGGACCCGGACCGTGCAGGAAGCCTGATCTGACGGTGCAAAGCAAGTACCACTTTCGGGTGACGTACACACGGCGCCGCGGCAAACG
>JBQTGW010000369.1:0-50686 GCA_052390495.1 Pseudonocardiales bacterium | reverse complement strand
ACTGGACGCCATCGCCGCCCGGTTGAACGGCCGTCCACGCCAGACGCTAAACTGGATGACACCCGCCGAGAAACTCGATGAATTCCTGCTCAAGCAGGATGGTGCACTGACCGGTTGATTCCAAGCTCCGCTCTTCGGTGGATGCCTGCCACTCAGCAGTCGGTCCTAAGCGGCCTCGGCGGCGCTCCATGACGCAGCAGACCGGCGGGATCACTGCGGCAGGCGATCAGAACCGAGAGGCGGCTGGCCCCGGAACTGCTCCAGCGCGTGCCGTAGGACCGCGTCGGGCCACCATCTCGACACCAGTCGGGGCGGTGCGACAAATGATAAGCGACGCCACCGTGAAATCACTTTGTTGCGGGTTCTCGTCAACGGCCTTGCCGGGGCAGGATGTCGGTGGCACTTCACAATGCTGTCGTGACCAGCACTCGCGTAGGCCTCGGACGTGGCTGAAGGGCGAGCAGATCAACTACGTCATGGCCGACGTACCGCACGGCAGGCAGCTGCTGTCCGCCGGTCCTTGTGTGACCAGGGCTCTTCTAGCGGGCCTACGCCTCCTTCGGGCTCGGCGCTCCTCGGATTGTCTACCTCAACGGCCCCACACCGCTGCCCAGCAACGGCAACATCCGTGTCCGGTGACAGATAGATTGGCCCACGACGTCGCTCTGGCCTGGGTGGTCGACGGCTCCTCAAGTCTGACCCCACCCGTACGACAGGATTTGGCCCCACCTGCTCGACCGGAAGCCGGGCGGGCTAATTAGCCCTGAGCAGGGCCGGACGGTCAAATTCGAAGAGCCAGTTTCAGCGGCGGCGGCACTGGCGATCACGGTAGGTGGGGCCGCCTGGACGATCATGCACTCCGTTCCCGCTCCGCCACCTTACGTTCGCGCCGATGCTTCACCCCGCGTTGACGTCAGCCACGCCAGGTCGGCCACGGCCTTGTGCCGCGCGTTGGTGGCGCGGGTGAACAGCTCGTCGGTTTTCGTCAGGACCAGTGTGTATGGTCGCCCCTGCCGCCGGGTCTGGTGCCGTACCGGCAGCCCTGCCGAGTCGATCTGGGTGTGCACGTGCCGGCGTCCGTCTGTCGCCAGCGGCCACTCGAAGGTCCGCCGCGAACGTGAGCCGAGAAACGTCCCCAACGTCTCGCAGAGGCTGCACCTGCACCCGGTCCATTCGATCGACCAGTCGTCTTCGTCACGCAGCGGCCGCGCGATGATCGTGCCGAGCCGCTGGGCGCAGTCCCGCGCGAGCGTGTCGAGTCCCGCCGTCCGCTGCGCGTGCGCCAGCCGCAGCGCCGGCATCAGGCACTCCAGTACGTTGTCCCCGCACTCGCGCAGCGTTGCGGTGATCTCGGCGCGTAGCTTGTCGTCGGCCGCTTCCAGCAGCCGCACCAACGGCGAGCTCAGCTTCTCCAGCTGCGGCTGGCGGACCTCGCTTCGCGGGGTGGTAGTCCAGAGCCGGAGCCGCCCGCCCAGCCAGCGCCAGGCTCCGGCGGCCAGGAGCCGTGCCACCTCCGGGCTGCCGGTGGTACGCAGCGCCCCGCACAGCCCCGGCAGTCTGGTGTCGACCCACTCGGACAGGCCGGTTCCGAAGTGCTGCCCCGGCCCGAACCACCCGTCGATGACGCTGCGCGTCCAGTCCTGGCCGTAGCGCCCGGCCGCCGCCGCCAACCCGCCCGCATGCTCCTGCGTGAGCGTCTGCACCCGGAACGGTTCCAGCAGCATCGCCGCCGTCCCGGTGACGCCCAGGCCCGCCGCCACGTCCAGGGCCGCACCGAGCAGTCCCGGCTGTGCTCCTATCTTTGTCCAGAACGGCGCGAGCGATTCCGCTGCGGCACGGGCGCCCTCCAGGTCTGCGGCGTCGATGCGGTCGCGGAGCTCGTGCAGGGCCCACTGCGATCCGGCCTCGGCACGCGCCGCGAACGCTCTGTCCTGCGGCCACACGACAACCGCGGCCCGCCGGTACCACCGATCCAGCGTGTTGCCGTAGTTGCCCATGTAGCCCTCGTACTCGGACTGGTAGGGCGTCAGGCTCACGCTCGGGGTGCTGGCACACACCTCGTGGTCGGGGACGTGCAGCGAGATCGGCTCGCCGCCGGTGCCGTCCGGGCTGGTCCACCAGCCGAGGGTGATCTCGTCGTCGATCAGCTCATTGAGCTGAAAGTCGTCGGGGTCCTCACTCGGGCTGTCCTCGTCCTCGTCCTCGTCGTAGTCGTCCCACTGGTCGCTGTCGGATGGCAGGGCGTCCCAGGTCTCCTTCACCTCGGCGAGTGCCAGCACCGTCTGGCACCCGGCCTGTTCCGCCGCGGCGCGCACCAGCGCGGCCCGCTCCGCGTCGGCGCCCTTGAGCCGGCTCCAGTTCAGGCCCCGCTGGGTGTACTCGTGGTCGAGCAGGAAGACCAGCCGGTTCGGCAGGCCGAGGTCGCCGCTTCCGTATCGCGGGGTGGCCGACGTGGTGAAGTGCTCGGTCAGGCAGTGTGCCAGCTCGGTGGCGGGGCCGGCCTCCGGAGCCGGGGTCTCGGTGCCGGAGAGCAGGTTGAACGTGAGCGTCACCCGGTACCCGGACCTGACCGGCGTGACCTGGTGACGGCAGTCGGCGTAGAACGCGACGAAGGTTAGCTCCTCCTTCGACGCTCGGTAGGCGGTGCTTTCCCCGGCGTGGTCGATGACCAGTTCCCCACCGGTGTGCGCCGACGGCAGTGACACCACCAGCGTGCCCACCATCGCGTCGTCCTTCTCCGAGTCCTGGTGGGGGAGAAAGAACTGCCCCTTGCCGTATACCAGCATCGAGTGCGGCTCGGCCCGCAGGCGTGCGGTCTGCGGGAGTCCGAGCTCGTCACGAAAGTGTTCCAGCGCGCGGTTCATCAGCGCCGTCCAGCCGGGTCCGCCGAGGGTGATCTGATCCGGGGTGAGTTCCCACGTGTCGCGGACGTTGGTGTCGGTCAGCGTCTCCTCCCCTCGCCCGAACATCGCCGACCGCGCCACTGAGATCAGCTTCTTCGCCAGGGGTGCGCGGACCGGAAGGCGCACTGCTCCGACGCCCGACACCTCAAGCTGGAGCACATGTGCCGGCGCCAGCAGCTGAGCACTGAACGACCCGGCCGGCTCGGAGTCGCCGAGTAGCCGCGCCAGCCGTTCCCGCGCCGTCTTCGCCATGTGTCCTCCCTCTCGCTCGCCATGTTCCTTCCGCGGCCAGACTGTAGTGGCGGGCGACGGGGATTCAGACGGTGGTCGCTCTTTCGGCCGGAGGCCGATCGGATGAGGCCAGCAGCGCCCACGCAAGCAATGACCTGCACCACCGTCTTGGGGGAGTTGCTCCCTGACGATAAACGGCCCGATGGAAACCGTGTCAGACCAGGTCTGACCTGGCAGTGGTACCGCCACGGGAAGACGCCCCGCGGGGAGCCAACGTCCGGCAGCGATGTCGGGCTCGTCGTGCCTCTTGGCACGTTCCTTTCAGATGCTGACCTGCGGATTTGTTGATTGAAGGGGCTACTGATCGGGTCGAGCCGATCCTGGCATTGCACGAACTCTTCTCTGCGCGGCGCCTTCGTCGCTGGCTGTGTCGGCGTTGCTCAAACCGCAAGCTCGTCCGCAATCACGTGCTGGGTCAGGTGGTGTCGGGCGTGGTCGCGGTCGACGTGGAAGATGACTGCGGGGCAGAGACACTCGGCGGCGGTCCCGCAGCGTGTGGTCCATAGCGGACCAGGTCGAGCTCGGCGAGGCTACGCCGACGACGGGATCACCCATCTCACCGCACGGTTCGGCTACATGGAGACACCGGACGTGCCCGGAGCGCTCAGGGCAGCCCAGGAGGGCACTGGCGTGGTCGTCCCGGTCTGGGTGAATGGTGGTCTCGGTGGTGGTGAGCCAGCAGGCACTGGCCGGGCTGCTGTGCAGCGACGGACTACCCGCTGGCCGAGAGACTGGCGGGAGATCTACGCACAAGCGTCGTCAAAGGCCACCAGAGCTGCGTTGAAGCGGTTGGAGCACTGCGTTCAGCGGATGTCGCGAGTGTGACTGGGGGACGATCCGGCCGTTGCGCCAGACAATACCTAGCAGTACTATGCATCGTACTTCTAGGGTGTGGAACGGGGTGAGGTCTGGTGAAGGTCGCCAAGGATCTGGTGGCCGCCTCGGCGACACCGATGGTGCTGGGCATCCTGGCCGAGGGGCAGAGCTACGGCTACGCCATCCTCAGGCGGATCAGCGAGCTCTCCGGTGGCGAGCTGGACTGGACCGAGGGGCTGCTGTACCCGTTGCTGCACCGGCTTGAGCGCCTCGGCTATGTGGAGTCGAGCTGGCAGTCGGTCACGGGACAGCGGCGGCGCAAGTACTACCGCATCACCGACCAGGGCCTGGCTGAGTTGGCCGAGCAGCGCCGCCAGTGGGACACGGTCGTGGACGCGCTCAAGGAGATCTGGCTCGGCCCCGGCGATTTTAGGCCGTTGACAGCGATTCCGTTGGAGGGCAAGGCATGACAGCGCTGGACGGTCAGGAAGAGTTGGAGGCGCAGTTCGCGCAGTGGCGTCACTACGTACAGCGCCGCCGAGAGCTGCAGCCCTCCGACGCCGACGAGCTCGAAGACCATCTCCGCGGTTGCGTCGACGAGCTCGTCGCGGTTGGTCTGCGCGCCGATGAGGCGTTCCTGGTCGCGGTAAAGCGCATGGGTAGCCTGGACGACTTGTCCCGCGAGTTCGCCCGGGAGCATTCCGAACGGCTGTGGAAGCAACTGGTGCTGACCGGCCAGACCGACAGCCCGGTGGCGCACACCCGGTCGCGGCGTGACCTGTTCGCGATGGTCATCTGCGCGGCGGGCGCGGCAGCATCCATCAAGGTGCCGGAACTGTTCGGGATGAGGTTCGAAGAGGACGGCGCGTTCTATGGACCCAACCTCGGCCTGTTCGCGCTGCCCTGGCTGGCGGCCTTCCTGGCCTGGCGCCGTCAGGCCAGACCGGCGCTGATCGGGATACTGGTGGCGCTGTTCGCGCTCGGCGCCGTGGCGGCCAACGCCTATCCGCTCGCGGAGGACTCCCAGTCGGTGGTCGTCACCGCCATCCATCTGCCCATCGCCCTGTGGCTCGTGGTGGGTCTGGCCTATGTGGCCGACGACTGGCGCTCGTCGCGTCGGCGCATGGACTTCATCCGCTTCACCGGCGAGTGGTTCGTCTACTTCGTCCTCATCGCCCTCGGTGGCGGTGTCCTCGTCGCGTTCATGTTCGGCACCTTCGAGGCCATCGGGATCGACCCGGAAAACTTCATCACGCAGTGGCTTCTTCCTTGCGGCGTCGCGGCCGCGGTGGTGGTGGCCGGGTGGCTCGTCGAGGCCAAGCAGAGTGTGGTCGAGAACATCGCCCCGGTGCTCACGCGGCTGTTCACTCCGCTGTTCACGGCGGTGCTCCTGGCCTTCCTCGTTGCCTTCGGCTGGACCAGTGCCGGCATCGACGTGGAGCGCGAAGCACTGATCCTGTTCGACCTCCTGCTGGTCGTGGTGCTGGGGTTGCTGCTCTACTCGATCTCAGCCCGCGATCCGCTGGCCCCGCCCGGCCTCTTCGACAAACTGCAGCTCGCCCTCGTGCTCAGCGCGTTGGCCATCGACGTGCTGGTGCTACTGGAGATCACCGGACGCATCACCGAGTACGGCACCACACCCAACAAGGCCGCAGCACTCGGCGAGAACGTCATTCTGCTGGCCAACCTCGCCTGGTCGGCGTGGCTACTACTGAGGTTCATCCGCCGGCGCACCCTGTTCGCGGCACTTGAACGCTGGCAGACCGGCTACCTCCCGGTCTACGCCGTATGGGCCTGGATCGTCGTCCTGGCCTTTCCTCCGCTGTTCAGCTACCTCTGACCGACCAGGTCCCGACCAATGACGCCAATGTCGACGACCGGAAGGTCGGTGTGACCCCAGGACCGCGGGCAACGCTTACGCGCCAAGCACGTCCGCCCCGGTCGTACCAGGAACACGGACGGGCCTACGCTGATGCGCTCATCGAGAGAGCCGGTCCTACGCGTCGAAGTCCATGATCGAATGCCCGCTCGGCGGCATGAGAGGGCGATCGCAACGTATGCGGTCCACGGCCTAGTAACGACGCTGCCAACAGTGCCGACAAGCGGAGGTAGGGGACCGGGCGACAGGTTGGCGGGAATCGCATGACGTCGACACAGGGGCTCACGCGATACCACGCCTTCATCTCGTACAGTCACGCGGCGGACGAGAGACTGGGTCCGGCGCTCCGAGATGCGCTGCACGGGTTCGCCCGCCGGTGGAATCACCGACGGGCGCTGCACGTCTTCTGCGATCGACGAAGCTTGTCCGCGAACGAGGACCTGTGGTCGGCGATCGAATCGGGGTTGACCGCGTCCGGCTGTTTCATCCTGCTTGCCTCGCCCGAATCCGCGAAGTCGTACTGGGTTCGGCGAGAAGTAGAAACATGGCAGCGCATTGAGCCCCGGCGTCCGCTCTTCATCGGACTGACGGACGGCCAGATCGTCTGGGACGCGCGCGCCGAAGATTTCGACTGGAGTCGTACCACAGCATTACCCGACTCGCTGCGCGGCTGGTTCGGCAAGCAACCGCTGTGGGTTGACCTGACGAAGATACGCAACGAGGAAGACCTGTCCCTCAAGAACCCGGATTTTCTCGACAGTGTGGCCGAATTGGCCGCCGCGCTGCACGGCAAACCCAAGGATGAGCTCATCGGTGAGGACGTTCGGCAACACAAACACGCCAGGCGGCTGCGGCGCCTGGGCGTGAGTGCGTTATCGCTGCTCACTGTACTGACGATGGTGTTCGCCGGCACTGCCTACACCCAACTGGGGATCGCCCGCGAGCAACGACAAACGGCGATCTCCCGCGCGGTCGCGGCACAGTCGGTGACACTGCGTCCCAAGAGCCCGGGAAAGTCGATGCTCGCCGCCGTCGCCGCGTGGCGATTAGCGCCCACCACTGAAGCCCGCAGCGCTCTGCTCGAAGCTCAAGTTCAACATTTTGCCGGCCAGTTGCTCGGCCACACCGACATGGTTACAGAGGCCGCCGTCAACGCCGACGGTCGCCTGATCGCGACAGGAAGCCTGGATCGGACGGTACGACTGTGGGATACGTCCCGCCGTGTTCCGATCGCGACTCTGGCGGGTCATGATGGCCCGGTCCACGGGGTGGCATTTCATCCCACCGATCCGAACCTACTCGTCAGTGTCGGCGGTGATGGTTCGGTCCGTTGGTGGGACGTCGATCAGCGGATTGCCCTCGCCGTCACCACCGGGCACCGCGATGGGATCTTCGGCGTCGAATTCAGCCGCGACGGCCGGATGCTGGCGACGGCCAGCAATGATCAGACGATTCGATTGTGGGACACCGAAAACAGAACACCGATCGGCGATGCCCTCACCGGACACAGCGCAGCGGTCTCCGACGTCGCATTCAGTTCTGATAGCCGCCAGCTTGCTTCCAGCAGCAACGACGGCACAGTCCGACTGTGGGATGTCCAGCAGCGACGCCAGCTCAGGACGTTGGCCGGCCACCGTCATTTCGTGAACTCAGCACAATTCACTTCAGGAGACCGGAAACTGATCACTGTCAGTCATGACTCAACCGGCATCGTATGGGATCTCGAAACGGGCCGCGAGACTGTCCTGGCCGGGCATTTCGACGCGGTTTCGGGACTCGCGATCAGTCCGGACGGCAGCATGGCGGTCACCACCGGCTACGACAGCACGGTTCGACTGTGGGATATCGAGAATGGCCGGCTCCTACGCACCCTCGTTGGTAGCGCGGGCGTCGTAGACGGGCCAGCGTTCACCCCTGACGGAAACACGCTCGTGATCGCGGGTTCCGACAGCACCGTGACCGTCTGGGACCTTCGCGGCAGCGTGTTCCTGCACACCGACTATGTCACCGCAGTGGACCTCACCGGCGACGGTCGGTTGATGGCGACCGGAGGCAGGGAACAGGTCATCCGGCTGTGGGACGTGCCCGGGCACCGTCAGATAGGTGAACTTGACGCGACCGTGCACGGGCAGGTCACCGGCCTGGCCTTCAATAAGCAGGGCACGATCCTGGCCAGTGCCGGGCTCGGCTTTGTGGTGCGGATCTGGGATGTCGAGCGAAAGTCGCTCATCGGGGAGCTGGGCGATGGCTCGTACGGGTCGATGATGGACGTAGCGTTCAGTCCAGACGATCGGTTGCTGGCCACCGCCGACTACGGCGGAGCAACCAGAATATGGGACGTCGAAAGCTGGCGGGAGATTCGGGTGCTTAGGGGCGAGCCGTCTCCGATCACCAAGGTCGTTTTCAGCCACGACGGGAGCACTGTTGTCGCCACTGGCTACGCCACGGCGCGCGCATGGAACGTGCGCACTGGCCAGGAGGTCGCCGTGCTACGTGGACATTCTCACCCCTTGACCGGAGTGGCGATCGCTGCCGACAGCCGTACTATCGCGACGTCGAGCCACGACGGTACGGTCCGGCTGTGGGACATTGAAACGAGCCAGGAAATCGCCACTCTGCGCGGCCATACGGCGTCGACGGACAAAGTAGCCTTCACAACTGACGGCAGCACTCTCGCCAGCGCGTCCTGGGACTCGACCGTCCGCTTGTGGAACGTGGAAAGCCGCGCGCCGATCGCGGTGTTCAACGCCCACGGCAAAGACGCACGCGGCACGGTGTTCACCGCGGACGGCCGAACAATCGCAACGGTCAGCGCTGACTTCACTGCGATGGTATGGAAAGTCGATCCCGAACACGCGGCCAGGCGGGTGTGTGCCTTGGTGGGCAGGGACATCACGCGCGAGGAGTGGTCCGAACTCGTGCCCGATCTTCCGTACCGCCAGGTGTGTCACTGAGCGACAGGGCACCGGACGGGCAGAGCACCCGCGATGAGCACGCAGGTGTCGAGAATCAGGCGCGCCACGGATCGGTGTCCAGCTCGGCCGAGACGGCCTCGCGGGCGGCGGCGACATCGGCGACGAAGGCATCGTCGAACGCGGCGTTGCCCTGCCACCGATCGAACACCTCCCGTAGCGCGGCACCGTTGGCGCGGGGTGCAGGCACGATCAGCGCGACCCGCTTTCCGGCGCGGGTGACCACGGTCGTCTCGCCGCGGTCGGCTGAGTCCAGCACGGCAGAGAAGTTCCGGGACGCCTCGGAGGCGGACATTTCACGCACGTGTTCAGAGTACCCGATTCAGAGTATCTGACCAGCAGGCAGCGGTCATCCCTCTCCCGAATTGTGGCCCAATTGCTACGAGCGACTCGTTGCGAAATTGTTCAGGTACTCCGCAGTACATTGCGACCCAGACACGACAAAGCCCGCCTCCGCACACGGTGGAGACGGGCTTCTTGTCGGTCAGGCTATACCCGCCTGAACTCTCCGCCCCCCGCCCCGGCGATGAAGCCGCTCCACTCGCTCGCTGTGAGCACGAGGATGGGGCCGTTGCCCGCGTCCTTGGAGTCACGCAACCCCACTGTGCCGGCGTCCAGCAACGCCACTTCCACGCACGCGCCGCCGTTGTCCCCGCTCCGGGTGCTCTTGCGCCACGCTGCCAGGGAGAGATCTGGGATGGTCATGATCATGCTCTCTTCAGTCTTGCCGCTGCCCGCGCTCATCCGCGACACGCAAGATGAAGTTTCGAGACTCCACCTGACCCATTGCCGCAGCTTGCAGGCGATTCCACAGCGCAGTGTACGCCTGCACCTTGTCCGTACTGTCCAGGTAGTCGGCGTCGGTGTAGCCCTCCAGATACACCACGTCCGAGGTGGCGTCGTGGTCGAACCGGAGAATTATGAAGCCGATCCAGGCCGCGCCGAAGGTCTGGGCGTCGAAGGGCAGTACCTGCAGCTCAACGTTGGGCCGCTCGGCTACCTCGGCCAGGTGGATGAGCTGTGCCCGCATGATCGTCCCGTCGCCGATGTTCCGCCGCAGTGCTGACTCGCTGAGGATGAAGCTGAGCGTGGTATCCGGCTGGTCGAGGATGGCTCGCCGCTCCAAGCGCACCTCGGCTTGCTTGTTCACCGCGTCGTCGGTGACGCGCGGGTGGGCGGTGGCGTGCATCGCCCTGATGTACGCCTCGGTCTGGAGGATGCCCGGTACGACCTCGCACTGGTACCAACGGATCTCGCTGGCATCGCTTTCGAGATCTACGTACGCCCGGAACCAGTCCGGGATAACAGTGCGGTAGCCGCTCCACCGGCCGCGTTGCCGACCGGCCCGGGCCAGGTCACGCATCCACTCGGTTTGCTCGCCGCTCACGTCGTAGAGGTCGAGCAGCAGGTTGAGGTCAGTCAGCTTGATGCCACTCTGGCCCAGTTCCAGCCGACTGATCTTGCTAGCCGCGGCGTCGATCACCTTCGCGGCCTCGTCCTGCGTCTTACCCGCCTGTTCGCGGGCCCGCTTCAGCGCGTTGCCCAGCCTCCGGCGCTGGATCGTCTGGGTTGCCATCGGTCGTCTGTGCCTCCACTCAGTCGGCTAGGGCGCTCATCTTGGACTGCCAGACGCTGAGCCTCGTGGGCGGGGTGGCTTCTAAAGTAGGTTCCCAAAATAGGAGTCTATCTGTATAGTGTTGGCATCCAACATGAGCATCTATGTTAGGAGTTCACTCTAGGAGCACGAACGGAGCGACCTACGTGTGGGCAACTTGCTACGTGGGTGCTTCCCCAAGCTGGCCGGACCGGCGACGCATGGACGCCGGAGAGGTAGGAACCCGTCGCCGGTCCGGCTTTCCACGTTCGTACGGAGGAACCACTGATGGCAGGCTCGATCCCCAGTCAGAGATCGACGACGTGGTGACCTCCTGTCACCTGAGGGTGCTAGGGACTCCCATCGTTATTGATGGGGACTCGGCATGAACCACCGGAGTAGAGCTACACCGACAGCACCGACTGCGTGGGTATTCCTCGACCGTCACCGCCACGACGGCTACACCATCCGGTGGCGGAGAGGTGATCCCGTGGCATATGTGTTGGTCGGCAAGCTGATAGGCGACCATGGGATGGGTGAGGTGCTGGAAACCATTCCAGTGGCGTCTACCGGGTGGACTGACCTTGCTGAGGTGCGGTTGCTTGGGCAACGGTGGCTGCGCGCCAGGAGTGCATAAACACAGGAGTGCATAAACAACAGTGAGGTCGGTGGGTCGGGCGCCCGCCGGTGCAGCTGCGCCGCTGTGGCTCCCCGCTGGGAACCGCACGATGAAGCCAGTTTCCCGACGCCCGCTACGGGGTGACCCGCACTACGACAGCGGTGTCGGTGACCTCCTCGACGCCAACCGTGAAGCCGTCGGCCGCTGCCTCGCCGCCGACGGGCACCGTCACCGTCTGGCCTGCGACCTCTAGCGTGGCGTTGCTGCCTTCGACGCCAATGAGCCTGGCCTTGATACCGAGTATCGATACCTCGGTGGCGCCACTGCGTTGGAACGTCACCGTGCAGCCGCTTAACCCGCAGTCCGTCTGCGAATCCTGGCCGCTACACGCAGTGATGCCGCCGAGAGTGAGGGCCAGTAGGGCGAGCAGCGCGGCGGTTGCCCGTCGTAGCGCGGAGGTCAGCATGGAGAGGATCTTATTGGTCGGCGGCTCAGGCGGTACGGCCGCAGTGGCGGGGCTGCTCACCGAGCCAGGCCGATAGCTGACTCAGGGAATCTGCCAGCACCGATGCCCGCCCGCTCGGGTTGTTATGCGGGTGCAGCACTGCGCTGCGTCGTAGGCTCGGTGGTGGGGCGAGGTCAGGTGGGGGGCGGCGCGATGGGGGCCGGGATCGATGTCAGCGTGCGCGCGCACGGGCAGGTACGGGTGGTCCGCCCGCAAGGCGTGCTGACTGAGCGTACCGGGGCGCAGCTGTGCCGGGCACTGGCTACTGAGCTACTCAACCACCACCGGGTGGTGGTTGACCTTGCTGGATTCGGGTTGGCGCGGGCTTCGTGCGTGACGGTCTTTCCCGCTGCGCTGGATCAGTGCGGCGGTTGGCCCAGGGTTCGCCTCGTGCTGTGTCGGCCGGATCAGCGGATGGCTCAGGCGCTGGAGCAGCGACGCGTCTCGGCGTTGGTCCCCGTGTACCAGCTGCTCTTGGAAGCCGAGGAGGCGATCGAGCGGCGGCCGGCGCTGGTGCGGACTCGGATCCAGCTGGGGTGCGATGACCGTGCCCCGGACGTCGCGGGCCGGCTGGTCCGTGACACCTGCACGATGTGGCAGGTCGACGCGGAGAGCCAACAGATCGCCAAACTGGTGGTCAGCGAACTGGTGGACAACGTGGTGAGACACGCCCACACCGCGGCGGTACTGACGCTGGAGCAAGGGGATCGCGGGCTGCGGATCGCGGTGCGCGATGGTGCCCCCGGCGGCCTGCTGTCCGGACCATCGCAGGGCAATACCGGAGCTCGACGGCCGGGTCGAGGACTGGAACTGGTTGCGCGGCTCGCCACTTCGTGGGGTATCGAGATGCACCCCGTCGGCAAGACGGTCTGGGCACAGATAGCCCATAGCAAGTAACACGATCGGGTTACACCATTCGTCCGTCACGGTCTGGTCTCGGCGCTCACCACGGGCGGCTGGCAGCCGTCGATCGCACCTGAGTTCGACTCGGATGTGGTCAGCCGTACACCCAGGGTGGCGAGGCGAACACACGTGTAGAAGCGGAATACCACTCGCGTCGTCGGATCGACCGCTGATCGCTGTTCGTGTTCATCTGATGGTGGAGTCACACTTAGATCGTTACACTGCACCCAAGTGAGCGATATTTATTTAACTCTCCGTCACTACGCTGACGGTGAGCTGAGCAATCTGAGCACCCTGGAGCTGGAGATGACTCGCACCCGCATTGCTGAGATGGCCCGCACCCTCGCCCCCCACGGCGTCGAGGTGGGCTTCATGACGGTAGAGGTCCACGGCGTCGAGGTCGGTTGAGCCGTCCGGCCGGAGCGCGGACGCTTGGCGTACCCCCTGTCGACGCTCCGTACTGGCCAGAACGCCCCGAGTGAGGGAAGATACACCCGTTCGGTGTCGCCCCGAGTGGAGGCCCGTGTGCGTTTGTGTCGAACGGATGTATCAACCTCGCGCGGGCGTCCCCTCGCCCCGCGGGCGTTCGTGGCTGTCCTCGCGCTCGCGGCGGGGCTCGCCGCGGTCGCCGTGGTGCGCACCGCCCCATTCCAGGCCGATGTCGGCACGTTGCTCGGCTCCCTTGTACTCGTTGCCGGATTCGGCCTCGCGCGGTGCCTGGCGATAGAGGTTGAGGTCCGCCGCGACACCGCAAGGATCACTCCCACCGAGATTCCCCTGGTCATCGGACTGCTGTTCCTGCCTGCCGCGGTGGTGCTCGCGGCGTACGTCGGTGTCGTGGTCATCGCCCGTCTGCTCCGCGGTGACGGCTGGTGCAAACTGCTGTTCAACGCCTCGTACGCGATACTGACCGTCGCACTGACCGATCTACTCGCTCGCCTGGTGTTGCAGCCGATGTGGCCGTGGCTGCCGTCGTGGAGCGCGGTGCTGGGCGGTTTCGTCATCGCACACGCCATCACGTCCTGCCTCACCTGGGCCTTTTTCGTGTTGCTCGACCACAGGCGTCCTGGCGAGAGCGCCCGCCCAGTGGTGCACATCTACGTCACCGGCCTGCTCAACGCCGCGCTCGGGCTCGCTGCTGCGGAGCTGGTGCGGACGGTGCGTTTGGGCTGGCTGTTGGCAGCCTTGCTCGCTCTGATGCTGGCCGCGGTGTACCGCGCCTACTACGGTCTGCTCCGGGACCAGCGCGACCTCGGCGTCCTCAACGACTTCAGTCTGCAGGTGGCCGTGACGGGGCGGGGCGGGGCGGAACGCGGCCCTGGCGAGGGTGGCGGTGATGTCGGTGATGATGCTGCCGGTCAGCTGGGGGTCGTCGACGACGTTGGCTGGAGCACCGCGATGGAGCTGGCCCGCGAGCAGCTCAACGCCACCCGTGTGGTGCTGCACCGGATGCTCCCCGACAGCGGACTGCACACCGTGGTCGCCGGTCACCCGATGCCCCGGCAGCTGTCCCACCGGGAGGTGTCGGCCCTGCTGGTCGGTCCTCCGCTCGCGGAGGCAGATAAGGTACTGCACTTGGTGGCAGGCAGCCACGACCCGGTGATCGCGGGTGCGCTGATCGCCAGAAGTTCCTCCGAGATGCTGGTGGCCCCGCTTCGGGGTGCCGACCAGTTGCTCGGCGTCATTGAGGTGCATGACCGGCAGAGCCGCCTGCGCGGCTTCGGGGACGCGGATGTGCGGCTGGTTGGGACGTTGGCCAGCCATCTCACCACCGCGATGGACAACCGCAGGCTGCTCGCCCGGCTCCGGCACGACGCATACCACGACAACCTCACCGAACTGCGCAACCGGCTCGGGTTCCGAGTGGCGGCGAACGAGGTGCTGCGGGCGGACTCGGTGCCGTGCGCCGTGCTGGTCGTCGACCTCGAACTGCTGTCGTCGGTGAACGAGGCACTAGGCCATATCTGGGGCGATCGCATCGTCCAGGCGGCCGGTGAACGGCTGCGTCGAGTGCTCACCGACCGCATTCTGACCGCTCGGCTGGAGGGCGACACCTTCGCTGCACTGCTGGTCGACCTGGAGGAGGTCGAGGCGCTGCAGGTGTGTGAACGGGTCCGGGTGGCGCTGAGTGCTCCTTATTCGGTGGAGAAGCTCGCCGTGGAGTGCAGCGCTGTGATCGGCGTCGCGCTTACTCGGGTCGAGCCCAGCCGCAACATCGACGTCCTGCTCCAACGTGCGGACGTGGCCCTGCACGCCGCCCGCACGGGCGGCGACGGGCAGGTCCGCGCATACGCACCCAGCATGGGGCAGGTCTTCCTGCGGCGATTCCAGCTGGTCACGCAGTTCCGGGAGGCGTTGGACACCGGGCAGGTCGATGTCCACTTCCAGCCTCAGCTCGCTCTGCTCACCCGTCAGGTGATCGGGGTGGAAGCGCTGGTGCGCTGGCAGCACCCGGAGTTCGGGATGCTCGACCCGGAGGAGTTCGTCGCCATCGTGGAGGCCACCGGCCTGATCGACGCGCTCACCGGGTTCGTGCTCGACCGCTCCCTGCGGCAGTGTCGTACCTGGCTGGATCGGGGGCTGTCGCTGACGGTGTCGGTCAACCTCTCGGTGCGCAACCTGGCCGACACCGAATTTCCGGACCGGGTCGCCGAGGCATTGACGCGGCACGACGTGCCCTCGGCGCTGCTGGGCTTCGAGCTCACCGAGTCGGCGGTGATGAGCGATCCCGAGCGCGCGCTACCGGTGCTTCGCAAGCTGCATGGCATGGGCATCCGCATCGCGGTGGACGACTTCGGGACCGGGTACTCCTCGCTGGCCTACCTGCGGCGGCTGCCCGTCGACGAGGTCAAGATCGATAAGAGCTTTGTGCTCGGGCTGGCCAGCGATCTTGGTGACCTCGCGGTGGTCCGGGCCATCGTTGACCTCGGCCACTCGCTCGGGTTGACCGTCGTCGCTGAGGGAGTTGAGGAGGACGGCACCCGGGACCAGCTGGTGGAGATGGGCTGCGACATCGCCCAGGGCTACCTGATCTCCCGTCCGCTCGGGGCGGAGCGTTTCGACGCCTGGTTGCAGGCCAGGACGATCCGGGCCCGCGGCGTGCACGACGAGACGGTGCTCACCCTGGTGCGGTGAGGCTGCCGGTTTCACGGACGGCCCCGGCGTTGTGTAAAGTCGCCGTTGCTCGCTCACTCGAGCGTCGGCCCCAATAGCTCAGTCGGCAGAGCGTCTCCATGGTAAGGAGAAGGTCTACGGTTCGATTCCGTATTGGGGCTCCACGAACGGCCGTCGGGCCCGCTCCGCGGGCCCGTGGTCGGCTCGTGCGGAGGGACTCCTGCCTCCAGGCGGTGTAGCTCAGGTGGAAGAGCAAGCGGCTCATAATCGCTGTGTCGCCGGTTCAAGTCCGGCCACCGCTACCATCCGGCTTGGCGCACCGTGCGTCGGCCCCAACGACATCGCCCTGCGCGAGATTTCTGTGAGAGAGAGGCACCCGTGGCCGCCACCGACGTCCGACCCAAGATCACGATGGCGTGCGAGGAGTGCAAGCACCGCAACTACATCACCAAGAAGAACCGACGCAACGACCCGGACCGGCTCACTATCCGTAAGTACTGTCCGAACTGCAACTGCCACCGACTGCACCGCGAAACCCGCTGAGCAGCGCTGGCGTCTGTCCGCCGCTGAGCTTGGGCGACTCCATCGGGTTCTGGATGGGCGCGCTAGCCTGCGTTTGTGGCACTCGACCCGTCCTTCGTCGGACGTTCTTATCCGGCGGCAGGCAGTTATCAGGTTGGCCGGGAGAAGATCCGGGAGTTCGCCGAGGCCATCGGTGATGATGACGCGGTCTACCGCGACAGCGCCGCAGCGCGGGCAGCCGGATACCCCGACGTGATCGCCCCGCCGACTTTCGCGATCATCTTGTCGATGAAGGCACAGGAACTGCTGATCGACGATCCCGAGCTCGGGTTGGACTTCAGCCGGGTGGTGCACGGGGACCAGTCGTTCACCCATCACCGCCCGATCCACGCAGGTGATGAGCTGGCCGCCACCCTGCATGTTGACGGGATCCTGTCCAAGGGGGGCAACGACATGCTCACCGTGCGCTGCGAGATCACCGACGGCACCGGAGCGCCGGTAACCACGGCCCGGTCCATGCTGGTCGTCCGGGGTCCGGAGCCGGTGGTGGACCAGTGAGCCTGCGGCGGCGCACCGATGTCGCTGTTGGCGACGAGCTGGCACCGATGCAGGTCCGCCTCACTCGAGCCGAACTGGTGCGCTACGCGGGAGCCTCCGGCGACTTCAACCCGATCCACTGGAACGAGCGGGTCGCCAAGGAGGTCGGCCTGCCCGACGTCATTGCGCACGGAATGCTCACCATGGCTCTGGCCAACCGCCTGGTCACCTCCTGGGCAGGTGACCCAGGCGCCGTCGTGGCCTGCGGCGTCCGCTTCACCCGCCCGGTCGTCGTGCCCGACGACGCCGAAGGCGCACTGGTCGAACTCTCCGGCAAGGTGACCCAAGCGCACGACGACGGCACCGTACTGATCACCATCACCGCCCGCACCGCAGGCCAAACCGTCCTCAACAAAGCTACCGCCACCGTCGCCCTGAGCTAAACCACACCTAATGGATCTCGGCGAGTAGCTTGGCCATGCGGGTTATGCCGGTGTGCAGGTCTTGGTCGCCCAGGGCGTAGGACAGGCGGAAGTAGCCGGGGGTACCGAAGGCCTCGCCGGGCACCACTGCCACTTCGGCGTGCTCCAGTACGGCTGCGGCCAGGTCCACGCTGGTTGCCACCGTAGTGCCGCGCAGTGAGCGACCCAGCAACGCGTGCACCGACGGGTAGACGTAGAACGCTCCATAGGGCACCGGACAAGCCACGCCCTCGATCTGGGACAGCAGCTCGACGATGGTGCGCCGCCTGCGGTCGAACGCCTCGCGCATCCGCGCGACCGCGTCCAGCGGCCCGGACACCGCGGCGAGAGCGGCCCGCTGTGCCACGTTGCACACGTTCGAGCTCAGGTGCGACTGCAGGTTCGCGGCCGCCTGCACGACGTCGGCGGGGCCGACCAGCCAGCCGACCCGCCAGCCGGTCATCGCGTAGGTCTTCGCCACCCCGTTCACCACGACGCAGCGCGGCGCGAGCTCCGGCACCGCGACCGGCATAGACCGCGCCTGGACGCCTTCGTAGACCAGGTGTTCGTAGATCTCGTCGGTAATCACCCACAGCCCGTGTTCGGCCGCCCAGCGTCCGACCTCGACCACCAGCTCCGGGGGCGCCACAGCTCCGGACGGGTTCGAAGGAGAGCACCACAGCAAGATCTTCGTGCGCTCAGTGCGGGCGGCCTCGAGCTGCTCGACACTGGGCAGGTAGTCGCTTGACTCATCGGTGGGTACCACCACCGTGGTGCCACCCGCCAGCGCGATCGCCTCCGGGTAGGTCGTCCAGTAGGGCGCGGGCAGCAGCACTTCGTCGCCCGGGTCGACCAGCGTGGCGAACGCCTGGTACACCGCCTGCTTACCACCGTTGGTGATGAGCACCTGGTTCGGCTCGATCTGGTACCCGGAGTCCCGCGCGGTCTTGGCCGCGACGGCCTCCCGCAGGTCAGGCAGCCCCGCGGCGGGGGTGTACCGGTGGTTGGCCGGTGCCGCGCAGGCCGCGACGGCCGCCGTCACGATCTCTGGCGGGGTTGGGAAGTCGGGCTCACCCGCGCCGAACCCGATCACCGGTCGGCCCGCCGCTTTCAGGGCCTTCGCCTTCGCGTCCACCGCCAACGTGGCCGACTCGGCGATGCCGCCCACCCGGGCGGAGATCCGGCGGGCCCCAGCGCTGTCGGGGCCGGAACTTTCGGGGCTGGTGCTCTTGGGGCTGGTGCGTTCGGGGGCTGCCATGCTCGGCATCGTCTCATCACCGGCGTCTGGCAGCTCGCTCGACCGGCGTTCGCCGGATAGCCGTTTGGAGTGTGCACGCTGGCTTGGCTACACTTTCCCCGCTGGGTTTATCAGCTGATCTTTTGTGCCCGGCGTCAGCCGTGGTCGGGGGGTTGGTTGGTACCAGCACCCGGGGGCGCTTTGGCGCCCCGTGAAGGGGTGTAGCTCAACTGGCAGAGCAGCGGTCTCCAAAACCGCAGGTTGCAGGTTCAAGTCCTGTCACCCCTGCGTTGATATGACCCGACGTCGCAGCCGAACCGACGTCGAGCCGACCCGACGAAAGCGTAACCGGAGAACATAGCCGAGCGGAGGACATGAGCGTGAGCGACGACCGCGCCGATGGGGAGGCAGGCAAGGGTCACCCGACCAGCCCGCGTGGCAGTACCGACACCAAGGTCTCCCTGTCTGCCAGAGTGGTGCGGTTCCTCCGCGAGGTGGTCGCAGAACTTCGCAAGGTCATTTGGCCGACACGCAAGCAGCTGGTGACCTACACCGCGGTCGTGCTGGTCTTCGTCAGTGTCATGGTGGCCATCGTGGCGTTGCTGGACCTGGGGTTCGGTCAGGTCGTGTTCTATGTGTTCGGCTGATCCACGCTCTCGACCGGTCCCATCGCCCGTGACGACGTACAAGAGGAAGCGAGATCGACTGTGACCACCCCCGAAGGCGGGACCACCCCCGACGGCGGGACCTCCCCCGACGGCGGGACCTCCCCCGACGGCGGGCAGGGACTGACGGGGTTGTCCGAAACCCAGGCAGCCACAGGTGACGTGGTTCCGCTACCCAACACCGAGCCACCTGACACCGAGGTATCCGACACCGAGGTATCCGACACCGAGGTATCCGATGCGGAAGTATCCGACGCCGACGCCTCCGACGTGGCCGAGGACCCGGTGGAGGAGCTGCGCAGGGCGCTGGCCAGGGCACCCGGAGACTGGTATGTGGTGCACTCCTACGCCGGCTACGAGAACAAGGTGAAGGCCAATCTGGAGACCCGGGTGCAGACCCTGGACGTGGAGGACTACATCTTCCAGGTCGAGGTACCCACCGAAGAGGTCACCGAGATCAAGAACGGCCAACGCAAGCAGGTGCAGCGCAAGGTGCTACCCGGCTACATCCTGGTTCGGATGGAGCTCAACGACGCCTCGTGGAGCGCTGTGCGCAATACTCCGGGCGTCACCGGGTTCGTCGGCGCCACCTCGCGCCCCTCGCCGCTTTCGCTCAGCGACGTGGCGAAGTTCCTCGCTCCGCGGGTGGAGCAGCAGAAGGTGTCTGCAGGTGCAGGCAAGCAAGCGACGAGTTCCGGTATCGGCAAGCCTGCGGTCGAGGTCGACTTCGAGGTGGGCGAGTCGGTGACTGTCATGGACGGTCCGTTCGCCACGCTGCCCGCGACGATCAACGAGATCAACAGTGATGCGCAGAAGCTGAAGGTGCTGGTGTCGATCTTCGGCCGGGAGACTCCGGTCGAGCTTTCGTTCGGCCAGGTGGCCAAGATCTAGGAAGGAACCATGCCCCCCAAGAAGAGGAAGCTCACGGCCACGGTGAAGCTCGCGCTGGAGGCCGGGACCGCCAACCCGGCGTCGGTCGGGCAGGCACTCGGCCCGCACGGGCTGAACATTATGGAGTTCTGCAAGGCATACAACGCTCAGACGCAGAACAGCCGTGGCGAGATCGTCCCTGCGGTCATCTCGGTTTTCGAGGACCGTTCGTTCGATTTCGTGCTCAAGACCCCGCCCGCCTCCGCGCTGCTGCTCAAGGCGGCCGGAGTGAGCAAGGGCTCGGCGGAACCGCACAAGACGAAGGTCGCGAAGGTCAACCGCGAGCAGCTGCGTGCTATCGCCGAGCGCAAGATGGAAGACCTCAACGCCAAGGACGTCGACGCTGCCATCAAGATCATTGCCGGCACGGCCCGGTCGATGGGTATCACGGTGGGCGACTAGCCGTTGCCAGTGAGTAAATGTGCCAGTGAGTAAATGTGCCAGTGAGTAATCTGCCAAATGAATAATTGTGCCGAATGAATAATTGTGGCAGGGCCATGCGCTGGTCCGTACCACGAACTGATCCCTATGGAGGGCAGTGAGATGAAGCGCAGCAAGGCATACCGCCAGGCCGCCGAGAAGATCGACCGCGAACGGCTCTACAGCCCACTGGAGGCTGCCGCCCTCGCCAAGGAAACCTCCCCGACCAAGATGGATGCCACCGTCGAGGTCGCCATGTGTCTGGGTGTCGACCCCCGCAAGGCCGACCAGATGGTCCGCGGCACGGTCAGCCTGCCGCACGGGACCGGCAAGACCGTCCGCGTCATCGTCTTCGCCGCTGGTGAGCGGGCTGCCGAAGCGGAGGCCGCAGGTGCCGACGCGGTGGGCTCCGAGGACCTGATCGAGCGCATTCAGGGCGGCTGGCTGGACTTCGATGCGGCCATCGCGGCGCCGGACCAGATGGCCAAGGTCGGCCGGATCGCCCGAATCCTCGGCCCCCGCGGTCTGATGCCCAACCCGAAGACCGGCACCGTCACCCCCGATGTCGCCAAGGCGATCACTGACATCAAGGGCGGAAAGATCAATTTCAGAGTCGACAAACAATCCAATCTGCACCTGGTCATCGGCAAGGCGTCCTTCCCTGCCGACAAACTGGTGGAGAACTACGCGGCCGCACTCGACGAGGTGCTGCGGGCCAAGCCGTCCGCCGCGAAGGGCCGTTATCTGAAGAAAGTCAACTTCTCTACCACCATGGGCCCCGGTATCCCGGTCGACCCCAACCGCACCCGCAATCTACTCACCGACGAGGCCCAGGCCTAGCGAATGCCCCAGTGGGCGACCAGCAGGGCCTGTCGACTATCCTACGAATCAGTTCCACCGAAGACCGCTGGTTTCCGTGCCGCCCGTCGGCGCGGACGAAGTGCCCGTGACTGCGGGCGGCCCGCGTAGGAGGACGAGGTCGTTTCGTGGCGCCATCGTGCGCTGCGTTTTCCGCCCCGCGCCTGCTGCGCCGGGGCGTTCGTCGTCTCTGGGGCTTGGGTGTCCTACCAGGGGCACAGCCAGCCTGTGCACCACAACCCATGCCCACGACAGGAGGAGGCGACCCATGGTCCGACCGGACAAGGTCGACGCCGTCGCCGAGATCGCGGACCAGTTCCGCGGAGCCGCCGCTGCAGTCGTCACCGAGTACCGTGGTTTGTCCATGACGCAGCTGACCACGCTGCGTCGCACCCTCGGTGCCGGCACCACCTACCGGATCGCCAAGAACACCCTGATCGCGCGGGCGGCCCGCGATGCGGGCGTGCAGGGCCTGGACGAACTGTTCATCGGCCCGACCGCGATTGCGTTCGTCCAGGGCGAGCCGGTGGACGCGGCCAAGACGCTGCGTGACTTCGCCAAGGACAACCGTGCGCTGGTCATCAAGGGCGGCTACATGGACGGTCGCCCGCTGACCGTCGCCGAGGTAACCCAGATCGCCGACCTGGAGTCCCGCGAGGTGCTGCTGGCCAAGCTGGCAGGCGCGATGAAGGGCAACCTCTCGAAGGCCGCCGGACTGTTTGCCGCACCGGCCTCGCAGGTCGCCCGGTTGGCCGCGGCGCTGCACGACAAGAGATCGGCAAGCGAAGCAGCGCAGGACGAAGCAGCGCAGGACTAAGGCGATTCCCCTCGGTCGGCGAAAGCCGCCCACCGCACACCAAGACAACGATAAGGAGACGCCATCATGGCGAAGCTGAGCACTGACGAGCTGCTCGATGCGTTCAAGGACATGACCCTGCTTGAGCTGACCGAGTTCGTGAAGAAGTTCGAGGAGACCTTCGAGGTCACCGCCGCGGCACCGGTCGCGATGGTGGCGGGCGCGGGTGGCCCCGCTGAGGCCCCGGTCGTCGAGGAGAAGGACGAGTTCAACGTCGTCCTCGAGGCTGCCGGTGAGAAGAAGATCCAGGTCATCAAGGTGGTTCGGGAGATCGTCTCCGGACTTGGCCTCAAGGAGGCCAAGGACCTGGTCGAGAGCGCCCCGAAGCCCCTGCTGGAGGGTGTGCCGAAGGACCAGGCCGAGGCAGCCCTGGCGAAGCTGAAGGACGCAGGCGCCAAGGTCAGCCTGACCTGAGACCAGCCAGCACACGAGGGGCGGGTACCCGGCCAAGTCAGCGTGCCCGCCCCTCGCCTACGGCGCCGGAAGGGAAACCCGGCCGCAGCGTCGTATCCTTGACGGCGTGAGCGAGCAGCCCGGCACGGTTTCGGCAGATAACCTCCATACGGTCAGCCAGCGGCAGGTGGACACCGCATTCGTTGACAGACTGCGTAGCGCCGCGCAGGCAGGTATGCCAAGCGAACCGGTGGTCTTCGCCTACCTTTTCGGTTCCCGCGCAGCGGGCGGTGTCCGTGCGAACAGCGATACTGATATTGCGGTTCTTCCTACTCACGGGCTGAGTGCTGAGCAGCGTGCCGCCCTGCGGAACCAGATAGCGGAGATCATCGAACCGGCCGCTCGTACCGAGGTTGATGTTGTCTTGCTGGACGACGCTTCGTTACCGGTACGCGGCCGGATACTTTCCCAACGCCAAGTCCTCTACAGCGCCGACGAACCGCTGCGGGTCCGGTGGGAGAGCTTGACCGGCCGGATGTACGCTGACTCCCGCATCAAGCTCGACCTGCTTGATCACGATCTGCTCGTCGAGACCGCAGCAGGACATCGCTGATGGTCGACCACGGCAGGGTGCGCCGCTTACTTGATCGTCTCCGCCTGGAGACTGATCGATTGCGCAGTCTTGCCGACCGTCCCACTGAGGAGCTCCTCAACGACGACGTCGTCCTCGGGTCCGCACAGTTTCGTTTCTTACTCGCCATTGAGGTCTGCGTCGACATTGGACGTCACATCATCGCGGCGGAAGGGCTCTCCGCCGCCGACACTTATGCCGACGTTTTCACGTCGCTCGCCGATGCCGAGATCATTGCGGCCAGCCAGGTGGAGTCGCTGCGTGCTATGGCGCGGTTCCGCAATCGGCTGGTGCACTTGTACGACGAGACCGATGACGCTGAGATCGTCAAGGCCCTCCAACATGACCTGGGAGACTTGGAGCTTTTCCGGCAGCAGATCGCTGAGTTCTTGCTCCGGAACTAACCCACAAGAGGCACGGGTGATGGCCGCGATGGTCGAGGTCGGGCTGTATGGCCAGGTGCCCGACGACGACCTGACGCGGATGGCGGCGCCGGACGAGTTCTCCGCCGACGAGGTCCGGGCGACCCTGATGCTGACCCGGCGGGCCGCGGAGGCACAGTCCTGGCTGGCCCATGACCTGGTGACCCGAACCTGGCGTGTTCCGCTGGACCAGCCTCCTGGGCCACACCTAACAGCGCCGACCACCAGCGATCATCGAACCGTTCCCCCGGCCCCATCCCCCCGACCGGCCCCCCTACCCGATCGTCATCCCCCTCGACGACGGCTGGAAAGGCACCAAGATCTGGGACGCCCCCCACCCCAACCCGAACCGGACCCACCATCCGAACCCGACCCCAACGCGGACCTCCCACCATTAGAGATGAGCCGGTTGCGCGAAACGATCGAAGTGCTGTCGGACACCGAAGCCGTGCGCGCACTTTCCGATACTGAAGACGTACTCGTGGGTATCGACGCTATTTGTGATCTGGTGGCACAACGCGTGGCCCGTGAGGCCACGTGAACGAGCCTCGTTACGAGGTTGCCACTAACCGAACAACACGCCGGGCACTCGCTGAACAACTACCGTTCGACGTCGTGATCGCGGTAACCGAGTTCTTCGCTGGGCCGCTGGCCACCAATCCCCATCGGGTGTGCAGCGGTGATCATTCGGCTCCAAGGTGTAACGGCCAACGTGGGAAACACGATGTACTGCCCGAGTGCACATCGTGCGGTCGACAGGTCGAGCGCCTGGAGACGGGCTGTTTCGGACGGTGCAGCGAGCCAGACCAGTAGCTTCGACGACCTGCTCAGGTGATCGTAGGTATTCGATGTCGCTACGGTATGCCGGACTCAGGGGTGTCGATGCCACTGGTTTATGACGCCATCGATCCGCAGTCGTTCACCGCGGCTCTCTCCCCGGCTGCGGTGGCCACGATTGAGTCGCTGGGTCGTGTTCGTGTTTACCCGGCCGGTTCCGTGCTGTTCCGTCAGGGCGAACCAACGGGGCATGTCGCGGTGCTCGTGCAGGGCTGGGTCAAGGTAGTCTCGTCGGCGCGCAGTGGGAAAGAGGTGTTCCTAGCTGTCCGCGGGCCGGGTGACGTCCTGGGTGAGTTGTCCGCTGTGGATGGCCAACCGCGCTCGGCGACCGTTTCGGCGCTGGTCTCGGTCCGTGCTCGGGTGATTCAGGGGGACCCCTTCTTGGCGGCGGTCTCGACATCACCCGAACTGTGCCTGGCGCTACTTCGCCATCTCACGGCCCACCTGCGTGACTCTGACCGCAGGCGATTGGAGTACGTCTCGACCGGTACGTTCCAGCGGCTGGTCAACCTGCTGGTCGAGCTGGCGGACACGTATGGCGATCGGCACCCGGACGGCACCACGGTGATCCGCCCGCCGCTGACGCAGCGTGATCTGGCCGCGGCCGCCGCGATGTCCCGCGAAGCCGTCGCTCGGGGTCTGCGTACGTTGCGAGAGCGGGATCTGGTGCGCACGAACCGGCGGCGGATTGCGATCGTCCGGCCGCACCTCCTGCGGTCGTTGGCCGCGAGTGTGTCTGATGACATGTAGCGGAGATGCCAGCCGACCTTGATGAGGAGCTCGCCATGGTGGGGACGGCGCTGTAAGCGCCAACGGGTGACCGTGGCCAGGTCGTCCAGCGTAGACAGCCGACCTTGCCCACACTGGGCGATCGAGTATCGAGCTGTTCCCTCGGACGAGACCCCACCTCTCACCTGATCGAAAAATAATCCTGCTCTGTGTGTACAGGGACACATTCGACCGGCGCCACACCGGCTACAAAGTCGAGAGCGGCCGAGCGGGCGAAAGGATGCTATGGCACACGAGCCGAGCCTGCGTGATCTCCTGGAAGAGCGGCAGATCAGGAGCGAAACCATCTACCAGGCTGTCCGGTACTACCTTGCCGAGCGCCTGCACGATCCGGACCCTGATGATCTGCTCGCGCAGCTGGCCACGGTCATGGACGACCCGGACGATGCGTGCGCCACCCTGTCCAGGGACGCCCTTCTGCTGGAGAACGCCGCGCTGCTGGTGTTGGCCCAGGCATGGGACGATCCGGCAGAGCGTGAGCGGGTGCGCCGTGCCATCGACGGCGCCACCGGCAAGCTTCCTGTCATCGATCCGGACCTCATCGCGCTCATCTGCCTGTACGGCCTGTACCGGGTGTCGCGGGCGCAGATCGTGGAGACGATCATCCGGGGGCGGGATGGCAGCCTGGTGATGCGCCGGGTTGTCGAGTACGGCCCGCTCGCCGCCCTGCTGCGCATCTCCGGCAACCGTGCCGCTCCGGTGCCTGCTGGGTGGCCGAGTGAGGCCTCGCGATCGATCGTGTGGGTCGATATCCAGGGGTCTGCCCGCGTCAACGCCTATCAGCAGGCACAGCGGCGGGACTGGCTGTTGAACACGATGCGGGACGCGGTCGGCAGGTTACGCCTGCGTTGGGAGGACCTGGACCCTGCCGACCGGGGTGATGGCGTGCGGCTGCTGGTGCCCGAGGAGGGCGCCACGCTTGTCGATCTGGTCAACGGCCTGCCTGCTCATCTGGAGGGTCCGCTGCGTGAGCACGTCCGGATGTCGGGCGGGCTGGCCCGGCTCAAGGTGCGGATGGCGATCCACGCTGGCCTGCTGCGCAGGTCGGCGAACGGCTGGGACGGCGCTCCGCTCGTGCACGCTGCTCGTCTGGTCGACGCCGAGGCCGCGAAGGGGCTGCTGGAGCCGGCGGATACCGGATTGGCCCTGATTCTGTCCGAGTGGGTCTTCGAGCAGGTGGTCCGCTCCGGCTTCGGCCGAGTCAAGGAGCAGGAGTACCAGCAGATCACGGTGGCTGTGAAGGAGACAACAACCACGGCCTGGGTACACCTGTCGTGATCAAGTCACAGTGTCCGGAATGCGGCGCACGGCCGTTCAATCTGCGCCCCCCGGGTCGTCTCATCATTATCGCCGAAACGGACATCGGACGGTTGCGGGACTTGCTCGCCAAAGACGTCGACGCCGACCTGTGCGCCAGGTGTCTACGGCAGATCGGCGTCGTCCCGACGGTGTTCGTGCTGTTCCCCGACGACGCCTTGGTGCTGTACGCGGCTGGCACCCTGCTCGCTGAGGGCTCCGATGAGGTGGCGTTCATCGACTGGCGCCCCTATCTGCGTCGCCCCGACGCCGTCCCGCACCTGGTCCGGCATCCGGATCTCGACGCGCTGCGAGCGTCGGTGCGCCAGCGGCTCAGCGCCCAACTGCCGACCGTGCGCCCTCTCCTCGAGGCGGTGGTCCAAGGCAACTACCGGCAGTACCTGGCCGAGCACTGGCGGGACTATCGCCCGGCGGTCTTCGCCGCCCTGACACTCGCCGTGCGGTGTCCTGGCCCGGAGCCGCAGCTGGACCCGGTGGAGGTCAACGACGCCCAGCGGGCCGCTATCGCTGGTCACGACCTTGCCCCGCTGGTGATTCCCGACGCCGCGGCGCCGGAGCAGCAGCACCTAGGGCTCCTGCTCCTGCAGCTGCGAGTGTGGCAAGCGCTCTGTGGCGAGTGGACCTGGCGGACACTGTCCAGCAACGGTGAGCTCCCGGTCGCCGCGGCGGCGACGTCGCTGTACGACGACCTGGAGACCTACGTCGTCGGCGATGCCCTGTCGGGTGGGCTGAACGGCCCGTTGTCGCTGCTCTTCGACGACGAGCTGGCTGCCGGACTGTCGCTGTATGTGTGGCGGGCACTGCAGGCCGCCGTCGCGCGGGCGCTCGGTGAGCCGAACCCGCAGGCCGAGCAGTGGGCAGCGTCCTTCTTTGTTCGCGAGACCGAGTTTCGGCTGCTGTGCCCGGACGGCGGGCGCGCGGGTCTGGCAGCGGCGCAGCTGCCGGCTGGCTTCGCCCGCGCGACCATCGACTACCAGGCGGCGTGGCACGCGGCATCTGCCCTGTACGCGACCCTGCAGTCGGGTGGACCGGAGGGGCGACTCGGTGCGCGGTCACTGCCCGAGGCGTACGAGATCGTGCACGCGATCGCGGAGAAGGCCGGACATCCTCAGCTTGCCGCCGCGGTCCTGGAGACCGTGCTTGGTAGTGAGCTGGACGCAACCGCCAGCGCGGACGAGATCGCCACTGCCGCCCTGTCCCATGTCGGCACTGGCCCGGTGGCGGCGGCGTTGGCCCTCGCCGGGTTGCATCTGAACAAGCAGCTTCCGACGGAGCGCGCCGAGACCACCGACCAGGTGGCCCAGCGTCTGCTCGCGGGGCTCGGGTCGGACGTGCAGGCCGACGTGGTCGCCTGGTGGGCCAACCGGCTCAACCGCGATCGGCGCTTCACCGATACCGAGCAGGTTCTCGACGAATACCCGGTGCCGGATAATGCGCCGGTATCGACACGGGTGCGGCTGTGGGGCGCCCGTGCTGCCGCGCTCGCCGGCCGCGGCAGGCAGGACGAGGCACTGCAGGTCTGGCGTCAGATCGTTGATCTGCTCGCCAACGATGCCAACCGGTCGCTGTACCAGTGGGCGCGGGTCAATCTCGGCATCGCACTGGCCTCGACGGGATCGCCGGATCAGGCGCTGGCCCTGTTCGAGGACACCGTCCACGGCCCGGACGGCCACGGCAGTGATCCTGAGCTGCTGGCGTTGCTGGCCTGGCTGCAGGCGCGTTTCGGCAGGTCGGAACGCGCCGTCGACTTGCTGGCCGATGCGCAGCGGCTCGCTGGTGCGTCGCCAGCGGCCTACCGGTATGCCCAGCAGCGTGGCCAGCAGCTCGTTGTCCTCGGCCGCGACGGCGAGGCGATTTCGCTGATGTTGAGCGTTGCGCAGCACGAACAGCCGCACGACGTCGGCGCGCTGCTGGCGGAGGCGGCGAGCTGGGCGATGCTGTTGGCCCGCGATACCGCCCTGCCCGCAGCCGCGACCGTGCGTGCCCGGCGAATGCCGGTGCTGCTCGCCGAGCGCGCCGAACATGCCGCCGCCACCGCTGACGTCACCAACTACCTCGCCCTGCTCTCTCGGCGGGCCGAGGTCGCCCAGCTGCTCGGCGAGGTTGCAGGGACGCTGTGGGAGTACGTCGTCGGGCAACGCCGCCATCATGGGGTACCCGACGACCCGAAGGAGCTGGTGCAGGCGGCGCGGGTCCGCCACGATGCCGGCGACCTGGCAGGCATGCGGCAGCTGCTTGGGGCGGTGCCGCCCGCCCTCGCCAGGACCTATGGCGCGGTGCCCGACATCGACCTGCTCGTCCGGGAGCCGAGATCCCTGTTACGGCCGCTGGCCGAGCTCGCCGGCCGGGTCGTCGCTGACGACGGAGCCGGCTGGCCCGATGTGCGGCTGATCGCCGAGCTGCAGCGCGACGCCGTTGGCCGGGCCCGCACCGCGCACCTGGACCGCAGCGCGGCGGCGGAACCGTCCGGCACCTGGCTCGGTGACATGGGACACCGGGTGCCGCCGGACACCGGAGCGTTGGTGGTCGTGGAATGGATCCGTACCGGTGCGCAGTCCCTGCGATGCGTGTTGACCAGAACCGATGCCGACCAGGCGAGTTCCGCCTTCCTGAGGCTCGCGCCCGTCGACCCGGTAGTGCTGCAGAGGCAGTTGAACCGCAACCTGAGCGGCTGGTACCGGCACCGGCCAGGAGATCCACTGGACGAGCCCGGCTGGCGTGAGCTGGCCAGCAGCATGGCGACCGAGATCTCCGCGTACGCGCGGGGCGGCGACCACATCGTTTTCCTGCACAACGAGGTGTACGCCAACCTTCCCTGGCACATCGCCATCGGTGCTCGCTGGACGGTGTCGTACGCGGCGGGTTGGACCCATCTGCTCGGGCTGCTCGACGCGGCACCAGCGCCACGGCGACGCATCGGAATCTGCACGGTGCCCCGGTTTGGCGATCCCCTCGCGACCGTCGAGGCGTTGCGAGCCACTGAGCATCGGGCGGCCCTGGCCGCAGTGGACGCGCTCCGGCGCCCTGCGGCGTGGAGCGACCGCCACTATCTCGAAGAGCTCATGGACAGCGTCGACGTGGCGCTGCTGCTGTGCCACGGCTATCCGTCCCGAGGTAACGAGGAGATCGGGCTGATGCTGGCCCACGAGGGTCAGCTGCCCCTTGGTGATTCGGTGTCCTCAGGGAAGGTCCTCTCCGATCACCTGTTCAGCTGGCGCGACTGTCTCGAGTTGCCGCGGGCGCCGCGGACCGTGCTGTCTGCTGCCTGCTCCAGCGCACACAGCTACGGCGCCGGCCTCGGCGACCGGCTGGGCCTCTTCAACGCCCTACGCCACGCGGGCACCACCGCGATGGTCGCCCCGGCGTGGGACGTCGTGGCTACCGACGTACTGCCTGTTCTGGACGACCTGACGGCGCGGTACCTCAGCGGCGAACCGCTCGGACAAGCCCTACAGGCGGCTTGCCAGGACGCCGCACATGCCTTACCGGCCTGGCTGGCCTGGTCCCTGGCCCTAGAAGGAGATTGGCGATGAGCCGAACCGGCACTGGAGAGTTCAGTCGAAGTCTGGAGCAGATTCTGCGAGAACGGCAGGCCCGTCAACCGCAGGTAGTTCAGCGACGTGACGCGTGGATCGAGTTTTCTGCCAGTCTCGATGATTTGGTTGCCGCTGTCGAGAGCCTTCCGGGAGAGACACGTAGTGATTCAGCGGTGCTGGCGGCGGCGAGCGAGCTGTTCTCGTCAGCAACGCGTCGGGACGTCGAAGGCGTGATCGACGTCTTCCGGGCCGTTGTGGGCAGATTCTCGAGGTGCACCGTCAATATTGGTGTGAGCGGGGAGGCGCGGGTTGGTAAGAGCACGTTGCTCCAGTCAATAACCGGGCTGGGCGACGAACAGATCCCGGCTTCATCGGGCCCACGGGTCACGGCCGCCAGGAGTATGATCTTCCACACGTCTTCGGCCCCGCGGGCCACGCTCACGCTGTACTCGTTCGACGGTTTTCGGCAGACGATTCTGCGACCGTACCACACCGAGTTGGACATTTTGCCGATCCCGAACACTCCGGACCAATTTTCCCGATACCAGTATCCCCGCGTGGCGGACATTGCGCGCAATGAGGACGAGCAGCATAGGAAGGCATCACTGCTCAAGAGACTGACAGATATGCAGCAGGCCTTCCCCACGTATCGGGATCTGCTGACGGGCACTGAGATGACCATCGATATATCGAACGTGCGGGATTATGTCGCATACCCGCCCGAGTCGTCGGAGACGTCTGCTCCGGTGCAACGTCGGTACCTGGCGGTCAAGACCTTGCGGATCGACACGCCCTTCCCCTACGCGCAGGTGGAGCGACTGGGTGTTGTCGACCTTCCCGGCCGGGGAGAAGTGGCGGTCGAAGCCGACCGGCATCATCTGGAAGCCCTGCGGGACGAGGTTGACGTGGTGCTCCTGGTCAAACGTGCCACCCAGGGGCTAGCTCTGTGGCGTACGGAGGAGGAACAGACGCTCGACCTCCTTGACGAAGCGCGGGGGGCGGTCAAGTCGCGTCGTGACTTCGTCTTCATCGTCATCAACGCAGGCCCTGATGACGATCCGAAGCTGATCGAGACGATCAGGTCAGAGGTGCTCAGCGGTGCCAATCTGGGTGAGCCCGACCTCCAGTTCGTTGTGTTGGAGGCTGACGCCCGAGAGCCCAAAAACGTGTTCGATAGCATCCTTCGGCCAATCCTCATCCACTTGGCGGCGCGTCTGGGCGCTATGGACGGCGATGTGCTTGATGCCGCGATCCAGACAGGTGCGCTGGCAGCTGGCCGGTTGCGCCGCCAGGTCCGCGAACTTCAGTCGGCAGTGACTGCGGCGACCCGCAACACCAGCAGTACCCGCACCGACCTCGACAGGCGAGCCGAGGACCTCCGCTTGTCGATCGGCCAGGAGTTGTTCGTACTGTCCCAGAGACTCCTGGCGCGGGCGGATGATCCCGAGGACACTGACGTCGGCTTTCGCGCCGTGGTCAATCAGGTGTACGAAGGCATCGAGGTATGGGCGGGCTCCGGTATGCACGCGGCAGACCGGAACACCTGGGAGGTTGACGTCCTGCGGCGGCTGCAGACGGCGCGTGCCAGCGCCGGCGTCGCCACGGACGAATTCGACGCCGCGCGAGTCGAGGTGGCCCAGCGCTACGCTGTCGTCGATGACTACCTCAACGAGGTCAGCGTCGCGGAGCTGCTCGACGAAGTGGCGACAGTGCTGGCCCGCCACCTCGGCCCCACCCTCACTGGGATCGACGTCGACGAGGCCCCCGCACCCGGCTTCGGGCGAAAGTCGCTGGATCGCCTCGTCTCGCTTTTGGCGGAGATACCCGAGTCCTGCCCCACTCTGGTATCAGCCCTGCGCGATCTGTTGAGGATGCGGTTCGAATTCCGCTCGATGGTCTATCCGCGGATCCGGACCGAACTCAATCTCCTCCAGCAGGAGTGCTGGAATACCGCCACCGAGACCTTCGAACCGCAACTGACCGTGGGGCTGACGAGTGAGGGGGCCAGGTATATGTACGACTTTATTTCGCGAAGGGTACGCCAAGTGGCCTACCGGATCCGCGACACCGTGGTCGACGACGCGGCCAGGCCTGCGCCGGTGCTGCTGGCCGCAGCTGAAATTTTTGCGGACACCCTCATCAGGTCACCAATAGCGCCAGAGGAATTCCGGACCCTCGCCCACGGGTATCGCGACGAGATATGGCCAGGGATATACGGCGGTGTAGATGCCGCCAACGCCCGGGTTACGCGTGTTCACAAGTTGCTCAAGGACATGCAAGCGCAGATCGACACGTTGGCGGGTGTGTGATATGACCGATATATCGATGACGATTCGGGTGACCATGATGGGGCCGGCACGGGTGGGCAAGACGACGCTTCTCACCGCTATTCTGGAGAATGCCAGGGCGCTCTTGGCGGGTACGTCTGTGACGATGCTTCCAGCCGATCCCATGACAGAGGAACGGTTGCGGAAGAACGACATAGAGTTGACCGCCGACCTCATGGCTGGTGAATTCAGAGCTGGCGCACTAAGCGCAACAACGCAAGTCAGCGTATATCATATGCTCATCTCTCCCGGAGTGGAGGGGGAAGGGCTGCGGATGGATTTCCTCGATTTCCCTGGGGGGCTACTGACCCCTTCGGTGAGAAGAGATACGCGCGCCGAAGAGTGGCAGGAGATCGAATTACTCCTGCACGTCAGCACGGCGATGTTGATCCCGGTCGACGCGGTCGTCCTCATGGAGCCGAGGTCCACGGACGAAAAACGGGCGGTCCCCGGGATTCTCGGACTCGTGGATCTCCGGGGAGTGGCCGAAGATTGGGCGAAAAAGCGCAAAATCAATCGTGATCAGCCGGGTACGCTAATCGTGAGCCCGGTCAAGTGCGAAAGCTATTTCACCGACAATGGTGGCCGTGGCCGCGATCGCAGTGGCGACTTGTTCAAGCGCGTCCTGGACGTCTACGGCAGCGTCATCGATACGGTACGCAGAGAGGCCCCACATGTCCAGATCGTCTACTCCCCGGTCGACAGCATCGGGTGTGTCGAACTGGTCGATCCCCGCTGGAAGCCCACGTCATACGGCTTGGAACCAGACCCGGAATTCCTGGTCCGCCCCCCCGGACGCAGACGCGTTGTCGGGGCCGACGACGTTCTCGTTCCGTTGGTCCGTCAAGTGGTAGCAGCCGGCAGGCAGTCCGCGGAAGACATCAGCCGGAAAGCTGAGGAGGAGATGGCGCGGGCTCGCCGGTTGGCGAACCTGGGCTTCTGGGACGCCGCCGATCAGTTCGGATTCTGGAATGAGCTGTGGGCACGTTTGGACGGCGTGAAAGCGCAGCGGAAACAGCTCGAATACGAGAGATCCGCGACGGCCGAAGAAGCTCTCGGGCGTCTAGATGAATACGACGCCGCCTTGGACAAGATAGCCAGTCGCCCGCAGGGCCCCCGCGCCCGGATCCTCTAAGAAGAGGCGTCACATGCATACGACAATCATGACCCGGGGAAAGCCCCGGGGAGATGAATACTCCTACTTTCCCCCCATGACTGGTGACTCCTGGTGGCGGAAGTACCGCGACGAGACCTCCTTCGAACACCCCACCTTGCTCCTTGAGGCCGGGCCAGGCGAGTGGCGGCTGTATGCCGGTGGGATCCCCTCGAATCGGCGCGACTCAACCAGTACCCGCATCCAGTACTCATGCATTCTCACCGGCGAGTCGACGGACAGTGATGACGTCAGGACGGCCCAATCCCTGGTATGGGCCTGGAGCCACGCCGCACGCAGGGAGGACCTCGGTCGCGTTCTTGATCAATGGACAACCGAGGATACGGTGGCGGAGTGGTTCCAATCCAGCGCCAGGGTGCCGAGCGCCGACGACGTCGCACATGCGGTGGCCGATGCAATCCGACAGGCGTCAGATGAAATGATCGATCCACCGTCGGCGAGCCCCCGTTCCGTCGAGTACCCAAAGCTCGGTGGCGTCGTAGGCATGAAGGGCTCAAGCTTTACCAGAGTGGGAGGGCTGACGTCATCGGGCGGTACGCAAACGCTACTCACGGCCGCCGTCGGCCTCTTGCAAGGGGAAATATCAGGATGCGCCCTGGTCCTCAACCTCGTGAATTTCAGCAAGCAGGAGCCATCGAAAGCACTGAGGTCGTTGGTGTCGCCGATCGGCTCGTACACTCTGATTCTCGACATGTCCAGCTCCGAGCCGATTCGGGAGGTCGTGCCGATACACGTAACCGAGGTGATGCCAGGCCCAAAAGTGACATGGTTAAGATTCGCGACCAGGAAGATCGCCTCGCTACTGGCCGGGGTACGCTCATTCCCCGCGTTCCTCTATCGTATCTTGTTCAAGAAGGCTTAGGAATTGTTAAAGATTTTTTTGGTGCGGAAACCAAGGCGATGGCAGGTGCGGTCGCTGTAATTATTGATTCAATGGATTGGGTTCTCCTTCAGGGTCCAAGTCGAACAGAAATTGATCATGAATGGACGCTTCCATTTGTGCAAATTTTCGGTGATCCGCAGCCTGAAGAGCGAGAGCTTGAGCTGCGAATCTATAGAAAATTGGGCTTGGATGTAACCGGTGTTCGGCGAGCCGGGCCGTTTCCTCACAAAAACGGTATTCCGTGGACGATATATCAATGTAAGAGTAGTTCTCGGGTGACGAGTGTGCGGCCGAATTGCCCTGTCGAATGGCATGAACTGTCGAGAGCGAAGTCATTATTGGCTGGTCATGAAAGACGTTGGCTCATCAATGCCATCTCGGCTCGTAATGACAGTTGAGGCAGTGGCAGATTCGGTCGGTGTAGCCGAGTTCTCCTACTCCGGCAGGCGGACCAGTTCGCCGCCGGCCAGGCCAGAGGTGATCTCGACCCAGCCGTCGGCGACGATTCCGATACCGACCGGGACGACGTGCTCGGTCTGATCATCGACGGCCCGGACGGCGGGCGTACCGTCTGGGCCGTCCTGCCACCGGGCGAGCACCGTGCTTCCAACGGTCCACGACCCGGCTGCGTCGACGTCCACCTCGGCGGTGATCACCTGGGACTGGGAGCCGACGGTGAGCACCGGTGCGCCGGCACGCACGGGATCGCAGATCTGCATGTCGTGGGTGATCACCACGATGGTCGCGCCCTCGTCGTGGAGCTCGTGCAGCAACCCCATGAGTGCGGCGCTGGAGGTCGAATCGAGGTCTACACCGCCCCCGGGGAGGGTGCCACCTTCCGCGTCGAGCTACCGGCGCAGCAGTTCGAGGATCGCGGCCAGCTATGCCGGGTAGTGGAATGGTCGTAGATTGTGTTCAAGGGACCTGCTCAACGTGGCAGGGTGGAGCTAGTTAGTGACGCAAGTGCAGGGAGGCACCGATGGCTGCGACGAGGACGCTCGAGCCTGTCCCGCCCGAGTCCGGGTTGGCGCCGATAGCCGGAGATCGCGGATTGCCGCTGATCGGCTACACCTGGCAGGTATTGCACGATCCACTGGGTTTCACGCGGCGCCGCTATGAGCTGCATGGGCCGGTGTCCTGGTGCAACGCGTTCGGTGCTCGGCTGGTCGTGCTGCTCGGTCCGGACGCCGCCGGGGTGGCCCTGACCAACCGGGATCGGGCGTTCTCCAACGGTGGGGCGTGGGATTATTACCTCGGCCCGTTCTTCCGGCGCGGGGTTCTGCTCCTCGATTTCGACGAGCACCTGCACCACCGGCGGATCCTGCAGCAGGCGTTCACCCCGGCTCAGTTGACCGGTTATCTCGCTGGGATGAACCCGTCCATCGCCACGGGTTTAGAGAAGTGGACGCCCGGCGCGGGGTTCCAGATCTACCCGGCGGTCAAGCGGTTGACCCTGGATCTGGCGACCGACATCTTCATGGGTGGCGTGCACCTCGATGCCAGGGCCGACCAGATCAACCGCGCCTTCATCGACTGTGTGCGGGCCGCTACCGCCTATGTGCGCACTTCCGTTCCGGGCGGGCGGTGGCGCCGCGGGCTGATCGGTAGGCAGGTGCTGGAGGGTTTCCTCTACGAGCACGTGCCATCGGTCCGCGACCGAAACTCCGATGATCTGTTCGCCGCGCTGTGCCGCGCCGAGTCCGAGGACGGTCACCGGTTCACCGACGCCGATGTGGTGAACCACATGATCCTGCTGTTGATGGCGGCCCACGACACCACCACTACCACGATTACGACGATCATGGAGTACCTCAGCCGATATCCGGAGTGGCAGCAACGCTGCCGGGCGGAATCACACGCGCTCGGTACGGCCCCACTCGACTACGCTGATCTGGGCGCCCTGGTCTCGCTGGACCTGGTGATGAAGGAGGCACTGCGGCTGGTCATCCCGGTGCCGTGGCTGCCCCGTAAGACGGTGGTGGACACCGAGGTGCTGGGGTATTTCCTGCCGGCCGGCACGATGGTTTCCATGGGCATGCACTTCAACCACCACATGGCCGAGTATTGGCCGGATCCGGAGCGCTTTGACCCCGAGCGGTTCGCCGAGCACCGCCGGGAGGACCGAGTGCACCGGTTCGCCTGGGCACCTTTCGGCGGTGGCGTGCACAAATGCATCGGCTTGCACTTCGCCGGCCTGCAAATCAAAGCGGTGCTACACCAGCTGTTGTTGGGCTACCGATGGAGCACCCCTCCCGGCTACCAAGCCCCAATGGACTACACCTCGCTGCCGCGCCCGAAAGACGGCCTCCCCGTCCACCTGGAACCCCTCTAATAACCTCCTCGCCCGCGTGTCCGCCTTCCGTCCACGGTGTGTCCGCCTCTGATGCACGCTATGTCCGCCTCCGGTGTGCTGCTCAGCGCTCGTGTACGTGGCCAGCAGCGAGTTGGGCTAGGACAGTGCGCGGAGGCGGCGTTGGACTTCGTCGGGTCCGAGGGTGGTGGCGACGGCGTGCAGATCGGGGCTGCGGGTGGAGCCGGTGAGCAGCACCCGGATGAGTTGGGCTGCCTCGCGGATCGAGCCGGGGTAGGCGTCGGGGTTCTTCTTGTAATCCTTGGGGCTGGGCGCGAAGCCGTGTTTGGTGGCGAGCTGGCGAATCTGGTCGAACCAGTCCTTCGGGTCATCGAGCGGCTGATAGATGTCGGCGAAATCGGCGACGAAGGCGCGGACCAACTGTGGGTCCAGCCCGCCGAGACGCTCGTCGTCGGTCCGTTCGACGACGGGGAACAGCTCGGGAAAGAAGAATCCGTAGGCGGGCCGGAAGTCGGACCACTTTCGCAGGTCCTTGCGGGGGTTGGGCACGCCGTCGCGTTCCACCGCCAACGCCCGCAGGGCCAGATCGGGCTCAGCGTCGAGCACGGCGAGCAAGTCGGCGTCGAAGGTAGCGGCCCAGATGCGGACCGCGTCGAGAATGTCGCTGCCGGGGAGCGTGGCGATGTGGTCGGCGGAGATATCCTCCAGTTTCACCAGGTCCACCAGGGGTCCGGCGACGCCGCATTCCGCCAGGTGGATCGGCGCGTTCAGGGCGTCGGCCAATGGCATTTCGGCGAGCCTGCCGTTGGCCAGGCCGCGCAGGTAGTACAGCAGTGCTGCGGCCGGGTAACCAGCTTTGATGTAGAAATCGACGGCGGCCTCGGGGTCGTGCCGTTTGGACAGCTTCCGCTTACCTCCCGTGATCTGTTTCATCAATGGCGCGACGTGCGCGTAGCGGGGTGGGTCGAAGCCGAGGGCGTCGAACAGCTGCAGGTGCAGCGGCACCGAGGAGATCCATTCCTCGCCCCGGATGACCAGAGTGATCCGCATGAGGTGGTCGTCGACGGCGTGCGCGAAATGGTACGTCGGCAGCCTCGGTGACTGGTCGGAGGATTTCAAGATGACCACGTCGTTGCGGTTGGCCTCGTGTTCCAGCTCGCCGCGGATCGCGTCGATAAACCGCACCCGCTGGCCCGCCGCGTCGTCCGGCGCGCGGAACCGCACCACATACGGGGTGCCCTTCGCCAGCTCAGCCAGCACGGCGGCCGGCTCCGCGTTCCGCCAGATCGCCCAGCGGCCGTGGTAGCCGGGCGGGACCTTCGCCGCCTGCTGTCGCTTGGTGATCTCGGCGAGTTCGTCCTTGGTGGCGAAGCACAGGTACGCCGCGCCGTGGGTCAGCAGATGATGCACGAACGTCAGGTAGCTGGCCTCGCGGGCCGACTGCCGGTACGGCCCGTAGCCCCCGTCTGCCTCGCCCTCGGTGGGCTGGACACCGAAGTAGTCGAAGGCGCGATCGAACTGCTCCAGCGCCCCTTCGACCTCGCGGGACTGGTCGGTGTCCTCGATGCGGACCAGGTACTGCCCGCCGGTGTGCAGCGCGAGGTCGCGGTCGATGGTGGCCGTGTAAACGGCGCCGATGTGCAGGAACCCGGTCGGGGACGGCGCGAAGCGGGTCACCTCGGCACCGTCGGGCAACTGCCGAGGCGGATAGCGCTGCTCCCAGTGCCCGGGTTCGGGCAGGCCAGCAGGGAACAACGAGTCAATGACCGCTCGGTCGAGCATCAGTTCAGTGTCCCCCAGCGTTGGTCCGGCAAGGGCTCCCAGGTTAGCAACGCGCCCGCCGTCGTCCGGACCTCCTGGTCGTAACCTCGACGAGCTGAGCCGCTGTTGCCTCCTGCCACCGCTTCGCGCTACCACGAGGCAGCAGCTTCCGCGTCGACCATCTACCCGGGTCCACGGAGCCATTGCTATGGGTGGCCGACATCGTGGCTGGTGTCGTCGTGGCCAGCCGGCAGGGCGGTCTGATCCGGCTCAAGCTGCTGGGCGAGCGGGTGCACGTGCTGGAGGTGCCAACCGGCTGCTAAACCCTCGAGCAGGACATGCGTAAGGCCAGGCTCCCGGTCTGCCCCAGGTCACCTCGCCTCGCGACTCGCCCGACACCCACGGTGCCCGGCTGGCTCTCATGTTAGAACGCTTCGCTGGCTGCTGTAATCCCCGTCACCCGGCACGGTCACAGATTCAGTACTCGCTATGTATGATTCGGGTATGAGCCACTCGCGCATCACGATCAGCGTTCCTGAGCAGATCGCCGCCAAGGCCCAACGGGCTGTCGAGGCTGGCCAGGCCGAGAGCGTGTCAGGGTACTTCGCTGGATTGGCCGAGCGGGAGCCGGACTGGGCGCAGGCACGCGCGGCGCTGGATGAGATGATCGAGGAAGCTGGCGGTATATCGGAGGAGGACCGGCGCTGGGCACGTTCAGTGCTCGGTCTCGACGACGGTGACCCCAGGTGACTGTGGTTGTGCTGGACGCTGGCGCGATGATCGCGCTCGAGCGCCGGGACACCCGAATGCTGGCTCTGGCCGACGAGCTCCACAAGGCCCGGCGGATCGGCTACGTCCCCGCCGGGGTGGTGGCGCAGACCTGGCGTGGTATGGCCCGGCAGCATGCGATAGTGCGATTGCTCCGCGCCAAGGCGGTCCACGTCGATCCGCTCTCGGAGGACGTGGCCTACCGATTGGGGCTGTTGCTCGCCAAGGCTGGGACGTCAGACGTTATCGATGCGCACGTGGCGCTACTCGCCCGCCGCCTACAAGCTACCGTGCTGACTTCCGATCCGGACGACCTGGCAGCGCTGGATCCCACCCTCACGCTCATCACCGTCTGAGTCCAACCCGGCGCGTCGAGCGTTGGTAACCCTGGGTTGGTGACAGCCGATGTAACCCACGCCGAGCCTGGGTGATGGATCCGGGACGGCGGTGTGGGACTGTCCGTCAGCGTCCGGTGGCCCTGTGTTCGCGTACTGATCACCGCGCGCATAGCGTTGCTCACCGCTGGCGTGCGGGGCGGCGCGATCGGGGAGTGAGGGCCTACGCCGCTCTCGGAGCATGGCTTCTCGGTCCCACGCACCTACCCCGGCTCACCGCCGAGCTCGGGGTCGGCACCCTTGCGCGATGCTGGCATCGGGTCACCGGCCAACCCCTCCCCCAGAGGTCCGGGATTACATCGCCTCGGGCTCGGCCGAGGACTCCACCGGAACAGAGGAATGAGCCCGATGACCGATCCGTCGGCCCAGCGGGTGGTCGTACGCCGCCGCGTAGATGAGGACGTCAGCGTCGAAGGCGTCCATCACAACCGGTCACGAGCCTCGCGTACCGTCCGGACGAGCTCGTCGGCTCGCTCGGCCGAAAGGCTGGCCGACGCCAGTGGTTGTTGCCCAGCGGCAGCCAACAGATCACTAACCTGACGGGCTTGGCGGATCGTCGCCTCGGCTCTGTGCGTGCGCAACGCATTCGGCCGGACGACCACCGCGACCGGTTGCCCATGCCGTGTGATCGTGACCTCCTCGCCCTCGGCTGCTCGGTCAAGGACCTCGGGGAATCTGGCCCGGGCGTCACTGACACTCAGCTGCGTCATGTGCAGAAAAGTACATGAACGTACAGAAACAGTGCACCGGTGCGCTTGATGGGTGAGTCGGCTTGACGACGTATACGAGCACCTCCGGCGGTCATGACTGCATCGGGTGCGCTACGGTGCGCGCGGTCATACACCGAGCGAGGGCGGTGCACCACCATGAGCTACGGGAACGACGACGTGGCCAGCGGGTTGCAGAATGCCGACAACGGTGCCGCGCCCCTGTGGTACACCCAGCCCGAGGCACGCGGGGCGCTCGCTGAGCGCGACATCGGCGCGGTGTACGGGATTCTGTACCGAGGCGGTGTCCCGCAGCGGGAGATCGCCCGGTGCACCGGGCAGTCCCAGTCCGAGGTCTCGGAGATCATGCACGGCACTCGCCGGGTGCGGGAGGTGCAGGTGCTGGAGCGCATCGCGGACGGGCTCGAGGTGCCGTGGCCGTTGCTGCGACTGCTGAAGCAGGCTCCGGATGAGGACGGCACCTACCCTACTGAGGGTGGCCCGACTGAGGAGGGCGGCCCGGACCCGGAGGTGGACGAGGAGATGAAACGGCGCGTTCTCATCGCGGCCACGTCCCTGGCGGCCCTCGGCCAAGTCGTCAAGGAGATGGGCGAGGTAGTCGAACTGGCCCTGCCATGCTCGGGGCAGGAACCACTCCCGACCCGGCTGACCATGGCCCACGTGCGTGCCCGGGGTCGGCTCGTACCGCTGGCCGCCGCGCTGGAGGCCCGGCCCGGCGCCGACGCCAAGGAGCTGGCCCGCACGGCCCGGCGGGTGGCCACGATCCGGGCCTGAACGACGACCGAACAGTGTGACGACCGAACAGTGTCATGTCAGCACTAAGGGGCGCTCCGATGGGAAGACCAGCGGATAAACAGTCAAGGTTAGGATCCTGTAGTGCATGAGAGCGCTCTGGACGAGACACCATCGCTGTTCACCGGCCGCCGCGCCGTCCTGGAACAGATTCTGAGCTGGATCCACGCGGAGCTGCCCGGCGTTTTCGTGGTGACCGGATCTGCGGGCAGTGGCAAGTCCGCGGTGGTGCGCCACGTCGTCGCGCTGTCCGAGCCCGCGCAGCGCCGAGCGCTGCTCGAACACACCCGCCTGCCTCGGGGGTACCCGGATCCCGGCATCGGTGCTCTCGATGCGGCGGTGCACCTGCGCGGCATGGGAGCCCACGACGTCGCAACCGCCCTGGCCGCTCGTCTCCAGCTACCCGCGCCGGAGAACTGCTGGCAGTTGATCGATGCAGTGGCGAAGCTGCCCTATCCGCCGGTCCTGGTGTTCGACGGGTTGGACGAGGCGATCCCCGAGCAGGCCACCAAGATCGTGACGGATCTGCTGGTCCCACTCAGTGTGCTGGCGAGCGTGCTGGTCGCGACTCGGTTCCCCGAATTCGGGTGGAACCAGCCGCAGACCAGCCAGGAGACCGCTGCCCGGCTGAGTGAGCTGTTCGGGGGGCGCGCGGTGATCGTCGATCTGGACTTCGCGCCGGGCACCCTGCTAGACATCCGGCAGTATGTGACGCATCGGTTACGGTGCGCTGGACAGGGCGATCTCGTGCGGCGGGTAGCGCCGGTGCTCGCCAGGCGGGCGGCCGCCCAGCAGGGCGGGTTCCTCTACGCCCACACCGTGGTCTCCCAGATCGCCCGCGGGGTCGTCGACGTCCAGGCGCAGCGCTGGTCACGGCAGCTTCCCGCGACGACCCTCGAGGCACTGGAGCACGACCTGGCAAGCTGCACACGGGTGCGCGACGGGGTGCGGCTGCCGCACGCGGCCAGGGATCTGTTCCGCGCGCTCGCCTGGGGGATGGGCCGGGGAATGCCGCGAGAGGTATGGCAAGCCGCGGCCAGCGCCCAGAGCCCGACCGGTACCCAGTATCGCCCCGCCGACCTGGACTGGGTGCTCGAACACTACGGCTGCTACCTCGTCAAGGACGAACAGGACGGTGCCGCGGTCTACCGGCTCGTCCACCGCGAGTTCGTCGAACACCTCCTCGACTGCTCGCCGCAGGTCGCCGGTCGCTCGGCGGCTGAGGCGCTGGCCGAAGCCCTCGTCGCGCTGGCCAGGAGGCAGACCCGCCGCGGCGGCGCGGCGCAGCTGTGCAGCCCGTACCTGCGACGTCACCTGCCCAGGCACGCCACCCACGCTGGCCCAGCTGGTATCGCGGCGCTGCACACACTGGCCGAGTCCGACCCCGAGTCCTACCTGCCCGGCCTCGCCGCGGCCCTGGACGACTTCACCGCCCACATGCTCGCCACGAATGGTCACGCCGCCGCGCTGGTCGCCACCCAGCACGCGGTCCAGACCTACCGGACGCTGGTGGAGGTGAACCCCGACGCCTACCTGCCCGGCCTCGCGGCCGCGCTGAGCAGCCTGGCCACCCAGCACGCCGAGCGCGCACAGCACGACACCGCCCTGATCCCCGCCCAGCATGCCGCCGAGATCTACTGCCGCTTGGCCGAGAAGTCCCCCGAGATCTACTTCCCCCACCTGGTCATGGCGCTGAAGAACCTCACCTGCCAGCTCGCGGCCCTCGACCGGACCTCGGCCGCTGTCGAGGTCTACACCAACTGCATCGAGATCTTCTCCGGGTCCACGGTGCTCAGCGACACATTGATCATCGAACGGGCCGGGTTCCACCTCAACCACGGTGACGACTCCACCGGGATACGCGAGCTCGTCACCCTGCTGACGTTGCATGATGACCAGACGCCGGACTCTGCCGTACTGGCTGCGCGCACCGCCCTACGTGCGCAATGCTTACGCGACTCGGCTGAGGTGCACCGTAGCTGGCGCTCGGTCACCGGGAGCGAACCACCGGACTGGCTGGCCGTCACCGCAGCCCAGATCGGCCTCGTCACCGAGTGGATCACGGCGCCCAACTGGGCCGAGTCGAGAGACTTCCTCGCAGCGCATGGCGAGGAACTGCTGGGCGACTCGGCCACTGTGGTGCTGGACGAACTGATGTCGGTCGCAGCAGCGCGGGTCGAACTACACCGGCGTCTGCTCGAAGCCGTGCGCAACAGCAGCCTCGAAGCAGCCTACCGACCCCTGCTGCTCAGAGACCTCCTGACCGACTGGGTTGGGCTGGCGGACTGGCAGGACTCGCAATTCTTCGCCGAGGAACACGCAGCTGATCTGCTCACCGTCGAAGCCGAAATCGCCCTGATCCACCTCGGGGATCCCCTGGGCACCTACGTGCATCTCGCGTTGCTCCGCCTTGCCCGCCGCGACGGCATCAGGTCCGCCTACGCCTGCGCGACCGACCGTCAGGCGGCGGCCGACCGGATGCGGCGTGCGCTCGCCGAGGTGGATCCGGACCCCATCTCCGAGCTCGCCGCGCTGGAGGGGCAGGTCTTCGGAGAGCGGTTCACCGCCGCTGTCCACCTCTTCATGGCCGCGTTGCTGATGGGTGAGGCGGTTACTGACTTCACCAAACTGCAGGAGCTGGCCGAGCAGGCCGACCCGGCCGACCGGCGGCGGGCGACCGCCGAGATCAACGAGCTGATCAGCCGGTTCCCGGAGCGGGCGGCGCAATTCGGCCCGCTGCCCCAAATCCTGCTCAGCCCGGGTGCTCGACGCCACCTGCAGTGAGTCGGCAACTAGCGCGGTCTAACACGGCTCAGCGCTGAATGCGTCATCGTGGGGGTAGGTGGGTCTCCAGCCAGGAGACCAGGTCGGTCAGGACTTTGTCCTGCTCGGGTTCGTTGAAGATTTCATGGCAGAGGCCCTCGTAGTGGCGCAGGGTCTTGTCCGTCGAGGACACCCCGTCGTGCACCATCGTCGAGCCAGCCGGGGCGCAGATCCGGTCTTCACTGCCGTGCAGCAGGAGCAGTGGCATGGACAGCCGCGGCAGCCGGGCGGGCAGGGCTTCGGTGGTCAGCAGTATCTCGGCACCGGTCCGGGCTGGCACCTTGCCGTGGTGCACCAGCGGATCCGCCCGGTAGGCGCGGACCACCTCGGGGTCCCGGCTGATTTGGTCGACGTCCAGGGTCGCCACCCCGAGGTTGGGGGTCAGCGTCGAGAGCGCCCCGGCCAGGCGCTTGAGCAGCGGCGAGCCGACCGTCACTTCCACGGCGGGCCCGGACAGCACCAGGCCGTCCAGCGAGGTGTCCGGGGTGGTGGCGTACTGCAGCGCGATCAGCCCGCCGAGCGAATGCCCGACCGCGAAAACGGGCAGGCCGGGATGGCGATCGATGGCGAACCGCACGAAGGAGTGCAGGTCGTCGACGATCAGCTCCATTCGCTCCAGGTTGGCCCTGGGGCCGTCGGACCGCCCGTGCCCGCGGTGGTCGGCGGCGTAGGCCGTGAAGCCCGAACCGGCCAGCCGAGCGCCGACGTGGGCATAGCGCCCGGAGTGCTCGCCGAACCCGTGCACGATCACGACGATGGCCCTGGCCAGGCTCGGCGGCAGCCAGGCCTGCCAGTAGGCGGATCTTCCTGGCGCAACGTCCCGGTGCCCCTCGACATGGCTGATGCTCACTCGCTACCTCCTTGTGAACCGACTCAGACGCCAGATCATGAGCTCCAGACTCATGACCCTAGTGCGGCACCTGGAGCGTCGAGCGCTCGTTACCCCGGTTGGACCTGAGTTGACGGGAGGATCTCATTGAGCACCGGGGTCGAGGTGGTGGTCGAGGGCCTCACCAAGTCCTTCGGCCGATCCACCATCTTCTCCGATGTGACCTTGACGTTGCCCGCGGGTGAGGTCAGCGTGCTGCTGGGGCCGTCCGGCACCGGTAAGTCGGTGTTTCTCAAGAGCCTGGTCGGGCTGCTCAAGCCGGAGCGGGGCTCGATCGTCATCCATGGCACCGATCTGGTCCGTTGCAGCGAGCGTCGGCTGTATGAGATCCGCAAGCTGTTCGGGGTGCTGTTCCAGGACGGCGCGCTGTTCGGGTCGATGACCGTCTACGACAACATCGCCTTCCCGCTGCGCGAGCACACCCGCAAGTCCGAGTCCGAGATCAAGAAGATCGTCGGCGCGAAGATGGAGATGGTCGGGCTCGCCGGGGACGAGCGCAAGCTCCCCGCGCAGATCTCCGGTGGGATGCGCAAGCGGGCCGGGTTGGCCAGGGCGCTGGTGCTCGACCCCGAGATCGTGCTGTTCGACGAGCCGGACTCCGGGCTGGACCCGGTCCGCACGGCGTATCTCAACCAGCTGATCGTGGATCTCAACGCGCAGACCGACGCCACGTTCCTGATCGTCACCCACGACATCAACACCGCGCGGACCCTGCCGGACAACATCGGCATGCTCTACGCCAAGCGCCTCACCATGTTCGGGCCCCGCGAGGTGCTGCTGACCTCTCCGGAGCCGGTGGTTGCGCAGTTCCTGGCCGGCCGCAGGCAGGGCCCGATCGGGATGAGCGAGGAGAAGGACGCCCTGCAAGCCGAAAGGGAGCTGGCCGAATTCGACGGTGAGCTGCCCAGTGTGCCGGAGTTCAAACCTCAGTTGCAGCCGTCCAAGGGGCTTGGCGAACGAAAAGCGGTAATGCGCCGAAAGGACCGGGTCATGGCCATGCTGCACACCCTGCCCGGCGATGCCCAGGACGCCATCCGGGCCAGCCTTTCCGACGCCGAGCGCCGCCATTACGGGCTCGAACCGCCGAGTTACGGGCTCGAACCGCCGACAACCCCCGGCCCGATGCGGTGAGCGGTGGATTGCCAGGGGGATTTCCAGGGCGCGGCGCTCTGGTCGAGACCGGCCGTTTCTTCGCACTCGGTCTGGATGTGGTTGGGGCGATGTTCCGACGCCCTTTCCAGGTGCGGGAGTTCATTGAGCAGGCGTGGTTCGTCACCAAGGTCACCGCGCTGCCCACCGCGCTGTTCACCATCCCGTTCGGGGCGACCATCGCGTTGCTGCTCGCCGAGCTCACCCGCCAGTTCGGGGCGCAGTCGCAGACCGGCGCGGGCAGCGTGGTCGCGATCGTCCAGCAGGCCGCACCGATCGTCACCGCATTGCTGATCGCGGGCGCGGCGGGCGCGGCGGTCTGTGCCGATCTGGGCGCGCGGACGATTCGGGAGGAGATCGCCGCGCTGGAGGTACTCGGCGTTTCGCCCATCCAGCGCCTGGTCGTGCCCCGAGTACTCGCGATGATCTTCGTCGCGATCGTCCTGAACGGGCTCGCGACCGTCGTTGGTGTCGCGGGTGGCTATTACTTCAACGTCGTGGTGCAGGGCGGCACCCCCGGCGCCTACATCGCCAGCTTCAACACCATTGCGCAGGTCTCCGACATCGTGGTCAGCGAGATCAAGGCGGCGCTGTTCGGGCTGGCCGCCGGGATCGTCGCCGCCTACCGCGGGCTCAACCCGGCACCGGGACCCAGGGGCGTCGGCCAGGCCGTCAACCAGACCGTGGTGATCTCCTTCATCCTGGTGTTCCTGATCAACCTGGTGGTCACCGCGATCTACCTGCAAGTCGTGCCCGTCAAGGGCGGGTGAGTCAGTGCCCCTAGTTGACGCAGCCGGTGGCCCACAGCGGTGGGTTGACGGTGCCTGCACAACTATCAGGAGTTCTGCCGGGCCTATGATCTCGCGGCCGCGACGATCGACCAGAAACTCGTCGGCAGCCACCCGGCTGAGCGGCAGTTCCACCGGTGGATCTGCGGCGAGCTGACCGGGTTGCCGCACCCCGAGCACTGCGCCGTGCTGGAAGTCCTGTTCCCCGGCTACTCCGCCAGGCAACTGTTCGCGATAGCCGAACCTCCGGAACCAGCGAGTCTCGACGAGCCGGCTGCGGTGGGTCGTCCTGAGATGTCGCGGGATGGGGGTCCTGGGGTGTCCGATTCTGCCGGGTTGGTGCTGCCCGGCCAGGCGCTGGCGTCGGCGCTGACCGAGCTGGCGCTGCCGGCCGACATCGCGGCGCGGTACACTTCCACCCGGCTGATCACCAGGGTCCAGCAGGCCCGCACCGAGTTGCAACCCTGGCAGGACACCAACGCTGTCCGCGAACTCGACGATCGCCTCACCACATACGGCCTGGCCTGACGTGACAGCAGGAAATCAGTCATTGGCGACGTCGAGACGGGAGGACCGCCGCGACCAGATGATCCTCTCTCCTCCCAATGTCTTTGAGACACCGCAGCTTTCAATGCCGAACGCCTCGGCGGTATGAGTCACTGGCTTTGACGTAGTAATCACGGTAGGGAGGCCGCCGCACCAAACCAAACACCAGCGGACAACACGAACGATAGGAACATGATCATGGTCTTGAACTCAACCGCCCGGCTCAGCGTCGAACCACTCACCGAGATCGAGAAAGAGGATCGAGATGATCGGTGGCCCGATGATCCCTTCATGCCTCCGGCTCGGCGGTTTCCGCGTGACGTGTGGCCACTGGCGGGAAGCGAGGAGCTGCCCAGCGGTGCGCGGCCGTTTGCCCTGCGTGGCGCGCAGCAGGTGCCCTCGGCGGTCACTGCTAGGCACCGGACTGCGCCGCACCGGACACCCCACACCGATCCCACCACCACTGACGGTTCGGGTGGACAGGAAGATGAGGACGGCCTGTCGGCGACGGTGCCGGATACCTGGTACGAGCAAGACGACTGAGAGGACCGGCTCTGCCGGTGACATGGATCAACCATCCCTCGGCGTTGGCTGATTGCGAATACAAGCCACGGCAACTCAGCCTCGCGCGAACGATCGGGATGCGCACACCGGCAACGATCGTCACCAACGTGCCCGATGAGGTTCGGCAGTTCGCGGCCGACCAGGGCGAGATCATTGTTAAGTCATTAGCGGAGCCGATCATCGCCGAAGTCGGCTCTCAGAAGGTGATCTGGACCCGGCGCGTCGCAGCGGCGGAATTGACTGATCTGGCCGGTGTTGAATTGACCACGCACTTGTTCCAGAAGTGGATTCCCAAAGCTTATGAGATTCGCCTGACCGTGGTAGGAAAACGCCACTTCGCCGTCGCCATCCATGCTTATTCCACTGCCACACGTGTGGACTGGCGCACCGACTACAACGCGTTGACTTACGAAGTAATAAATTGTCCTAACGACGTCGCCGAGCAGGCTCGCTCCTTCCTTTCTGTGGCTGGCCTCACCTATGGCGCATTCGATTTTATTGTCACCGCAGACACCGAGGATTACATTTTTTTGGAATGCAATGCGGCTGGACAGTGGGGATGGCTTGCTGAGGAGTGTGGACTCCCGATCGCTGAGGCAATCGCCGACGAGCTGATGGGAGACAACCTGTGACCGACTGGCAGCCGCTCGCCACCTCCATGACCGAGTATCTTGTCGCCACGGGGAAACTGGCCGACCCAGCGTGGCGACGAGCGTTCATCGAAACCCCGCGACACCTCTTCGTTCCCGATCACAACGTTGCTGACGCCTACGCTTTGACCTCGCTCATCACACAATGGCGAACCACGGACGAGCTGGGAAACAAACGCCCCACCTCCTCGTTAAGTGCCCCGAGCACAGTCGCTGCCATGCTCGAACTACTAGCTGTGCAGGATGGCCATCGGGTATTGGAGATCGGCACGGGAACCGGCTATAACGCGGCGCTGTTGTGTCACCGACTCGGTGCCGTGAACGTCTACTCCAATGATATCGACCCTGGACTCATCGAGCTTGCCGAGCTTGTGCTCAAGAGTCTCGGCTACCATCCTACGCTGATTGCCACCGACGGCTATACCGGCCTAGCCGATAACGCACCCTACGATCGTATCTTGGCCACCTGCGCGATCACTCACATTCCACCGGAGTGGATACGGCAACTCGCTCAGGGTGGTCGTATCGTCGCTCCCATCGCCGGAAATTCGACCAAACCACTGCTCGTTCTCGACAAAACAGCCCCAGATGAGGTGACCGGACACTTCGACAATAACAGTGTGGGTTTCATGCCACTACGCCATCACCTCCACAGTCCTCTCGGTCCCGGCGAAACCACCAGCTCCACCGCCTATGGAATGGCTCACTACGGCACCACCACAACAGACCCTCATCGGATTCATAAAGCAAGCACAAGCCTGGCGCTATTCTGTCAACTCCATGTGCCCGGCTTGCAAATAGGTTACGATACTGACGCAACGCAATCCACCGATTCCGCCGGTGCCACGAGAATCATCGCACACACCGCCAATGCTGCCGCTAACGTCTCCCTCCAATCCGAGAACGGGAGATGGCCCGTGATCCAACGGGGACCCTGCCGGATCTGGGACAGCATCGAAACAGCCGTGGCGTTGTGGGATCATCTGCACCATCCCGATGTCTCCCGATTCGGAGTTTCCGCGCTGGACGATATCAACCGACAATACGTCTGGCTGGACGACCCCAACGGGCCGTACTCCTGGCCTATGCTGCTCTAGACTTGATTTTCATCATGATCGTAGTGTGGTCTTTGGGTGCTGTTGTTGATGTTGGTGGTGGAGGGTCACGCTCAACAATATCGATCTCGAGGACGTCACGGCCATCTACTACCGGCGACCCGGCCGTTTCGTGTTCTCTCCCGAGATTGCCGATCCGTCCCTGTCCTGGTGTGAAAGCCAAGCCCGATACGGTTTCTGGGGCGTCCTGGAGTCCCTGCCCGTTCGCTGGGTCAACCACCCGAGGGCCGTGGCCAGCGCCGAGTACAAAGCCCTGGCAGCTGGCCTGGGCCGACACGCTCTACGGGGCACTGGACTTCATCGTCACACCCAGCGGTGAATGGATCTTCCTGGAACTCAACCCCAACGGACAGTGGGCGTGGATCACACCCACCCGCCACCTCATGAGCAACGACGCCCGAATCCGCCTCGGCTACCTCGGCTACACCCCGACCGTGGTCACCGGCAACGGAGCACACGGGTATCCGCCCAACGCACCGTATGACGCCATCCTGGCTACGTGCGCCCTACGGCGCATACCAGCCGACTGGCTGACCCAAGCCGCGCCCGGCACCCGGATCGTCGCCCCCCTGGCCACCGGCCTCATCGCACTCGAGGTGACCAGCCCAGAGCACGCCAGCGGCCGTTTCCTCACCCCCGGCGGGTTCTTCATGCCCCTGCGAGACACCCACCAGAACGACAAACCCACCACACCGTCACCCGGACCCCGGCGCGACCCTCGTCCCACTGACCTGGGACCTCTCCAGACCTTCTACGAAGATCACCTGCGGTTCCTGCTGACCGTCGCCCTCCCCGATGTCCGCACCGGCCAGCACGGACCGGCGTTCGAAGACCTCACCATCTGCGACACCACCGGGTCCACCGTCCGCCTGGACCGCACCGAGAACGGGGCTCTTCGAAGTTAACCGGGATGTGTAATCAAAGGTTCACTTTCCGTGGTCGTCGGCTGGTGCTGCCGGTAGCCACAGCAGGGTGCCGTCCCCCACTGGGCCCGGTTCCCGGCCCCCGGGTGCCCT
>JBQTGW010000368.1:0-13299 GCA_052390495.1 Pseudonocardiales bacterium | reverse complement strand
GGTGGCCAGCGCCTTCTGGGGGGCTTCGCGGACCTCCGCAAAATCCGCCCCCTCCCCGTTGTGGGGGGGTTGGTGGGGGTCACGCCGTTTCGCCCCCCGGGTGGGGGGCTGCGCCGGCTTGTGTGTCCAAATGTCCGCTCCAGCCACCATCGCCACTCACAGGGCTTCGCCTGGTAGTTTGCCGGTTGCCAGGTAGCCGACCTGATGGGCGATGGCCACGGCATGGTCGGCGAAGCGCTCGTAGTAGCGGCCGATCAGGGCGGCATCCACCGCCGGTTCCACCCCATACGACCAGCTCTCGGCGAAGAGGATGCCGAACAGTTGGCGGCGCAACGCGTCCACTTCGTCGTCCGCTTCGGCCAGTCGGACACCGGACAGCGGGTCCTGTTGCTCGATGGCGGTGGCGGCATCCTCGGCGAGGCGGCAGGCGAGCAGGCTCATCCGGGCGAACACCGGGCGAACGCTGCCCGGGATGCTCAGGTGTGGGTGCTTGAGCCGGGCGATTTTGGCGACGTGCTGGGCCAGATTTCCCATCCGCTCCAGGTCACCCACCGCGTGCATGGCGGCGACCACTATCCGCAGGTCGGCGGCGACCGGGGCTTGTAGTGCGAGCAGACTGACGCAGCGCTTCTCAGTATCATCGTGCAGGGCGTTCATTTCGTCGTCACGGGTTATTACGAACTCGGCGAGCGCGAGATCGGCTTGGTGTAACGCGGTCGAGGCACTGGTCATCATTTCGCATGCCAGCCGGGCCATTCTGGCCAGGTCGAGCATCAGGGTGCGCAGCTCCGTCTGAAATATCTCCCGCATAGCACTAATACTACCCCTAATGGTTTACGTTCCAGGCAGTTCGGAGGGTCAGCTGCAGGTGGTGTCGGCGGCATTGACGGTGGCCAGCGGTCCTGGCTTGCCGAGCCCGAGTGCAGTGGTGTGGGCCTGCCGAGCGGAGTCCGGGTCGATGTCGGCTTCGAAGTCGGGCCCGACCACCAGTACTACCGCGCCGATGAGGCTCTGATCGGGCTGCAGTACCGCGTCGGGCAGGGCAGCGAGCAGGGCGAGCGCCTCTGCCTCCCGGTCCTTCGGGTAGCGGATCGTGGTGCTGTCCACCCGTTGCTCAGAATTGCCTACCTCCAGCACACCAAAGCCCACGGCCCGCAGTGCCCGCGATGCCGAGGCGGCCGCCCCGGTGATCCCGGCACCGTTGAGCACCCGCACAGCCACGTCCGGCGCCGCGAGCGTGGGGCCTTTCGGTTGTTGTGCTGCCTGCGTTTCACCTCGCAGCCCAGTGCTGTCGATGATCGCAGTGCTGTCAATGATCTCAGTGCCGTCGATGATCGCGCGGAACAGCGCCGCGGTGTTCTTTCCCCGAAGCTCTTCGTTGCCGTATTCGTTGGCCACGCCAGTGGTCGGCACCGTGACGAAGGTGACGTCGGCAGGGTCCATGCCGTCCAGTGACCGACCCAGGCTGAGCAGCGCGGAGGTGCCGATGTTCTCGCCGAGGGTGTTCGCGGCGACGGCGTCGGTCACCGCACGGAACCGGACTGGGTTGAGCAGCACACCCGGAGAGAGCAGCTCGCGCAGCAGCGCGGACAGGAAGCGTTGCTGGCGGGCGATCCGGCCGTAATCCCCGGTCGGATCGCCGACGACATGGCGTGCCCGGACGAAGTCCAGTGCCGTCTTGCCTGAGATCGTGCGATAGCCCGCCTGCGGGATGATCGTGCCGAGCGTCGTGTCCTTGAGTGGCCGTTCCACGCAGACTCCCACCCCACCCATTGCATCGACCACGCCCTTGAATCCCTGGAAGTCGACGGCGACGAAGCGGGTCACGGCAAGTCCGGAGAGGTGCTGCACGACCCGGGTGAGGCACAGCGGTCCGCCGACCTCGTAGGCCGAGTTCAGTTTGGCGACGTCGGCGCCTGCGTCCTGCGGCCCGGTGTAGGAGCCCGTGGCCGGGTCCCACCCCAGGCACGGCGGCCGGCGGATCTGCAGATCCCGTGGGAAGGACACGATCACTATGCGGGACCGGTCGGCGGGTATATGGGCGATCATCACGGTGTCCGAGCGAGCGCCCTGCACCGCCGTGGCGTCCCCGACCTGGTCGCTGCGTTGCGCCCCGGCTCGGCTGTCCGACCCCACCAGCAGGATGTTCTCATCACCGCGCTGGCCCTCGGCATCGGTGATCGCGCCAGAATGCGGGTCGAGCGCGAGCACGTCACGCAGCTGCGCGTCGAGCCACCGGGTGGTGGTCCAGCCGACAGCGGCGGCCAGGAAAACGAGACAGGTCAGCATGCCCACCAGCAGCTTGCCGGTGAACAGAGCGTGGCCACGTCGCGGCAGCCGGGTGACCGGACTGGTCGCTTCGGTCACCCAACCTCCTGTTTGGACCGGACGAGGCGCCCGTGATGGGAGGCCGATCGTACCGATGTCGCTCGAACAGGTGAAGAACGGGTCAACCCCCCGAATGCGCCAGCTCAGCACCGGCGGGTATGGCCAGGTCCATCGGGTCGTCCAGCCATCCCTGCGGCAGCACGACCCGGCCGGGTGAGCCCTGCCTACCGCGAGGACCGTCCGCACCAGGGGGGAACGGGGCGTCGTGATCCAGGCGAGCGAGCTGGTCGTCCAGCTCGGCAAAGCTCGACACCATCCCCAGCCTGCGCCGCACGTCCCCACCGACCGGGAAGCCGTGCAGATACCACGAGATGTGCTTGCGTAGGTCGCGCAGACCCTTGTCGGTGCCGAGGTGGTCGGCGAGCAGCTCGGCGTGACGGCGCAAGATTGCGCAGACCTGCCCGAGGGTCGGCGGCGTTGGGGCGGGTTGCTGTTGGAAGGCGGCCGCGAGTTCGGCGAACAGCCAGGGCCTGCCCAGGCAGCCGCGGCCCACCACGACCCCGTCGCAGCCGGTGTGCTCGACCATCCGGATCGCGTCGGCCGCCGCGAAGATGTCCCCGTTGCCCAGCACGGGAATCGACGTGACGGCCTGCTTGAGCGCCGCCACCGCGTCCCAGTCCGCAGTGCCCGAGTAGCGCTGCGCGGCGGTGCGCCCGTGCAGCGCTACCGCGGCCACTCCGGCGTCCTGCGCGATCCGCCCGGCGTCGAGGAACGTGCGGTGCTCGTCGTCGATGCCGATCCGGAACTTCACCGTGACCGGGAGGTGCTCGGCCGCGTGCACAGCGGTGCGGACGATCTCGCCGAACAGTGCTCGCTTGTAGGGCAGCGCGGCACCGCCCCCTCGGCGGGTGACCTTCGGCACGGGACAACCGAAGTTGAGGTCGACGTGGTCGGCGAGGTCCTCATCGCGCACCATCTCAACGGCCTTGCGGACCGTTGCTGGATCGACCCCGTAGAGCTGCATCGAGCGGGGGTGTTCCCCGGCCTCGAAGCTGATCATTTGCAGGGTACCGGGGTGGCGCTCAACCAGTGCCCGGCTAGTGATCATCTCACAGACGAACAATCCCCCTCCGCCCTGCTCGCGGCACAGCCGCCGGAACGCCACATTGGTGATCCCGGCCATCGGCGCAAGCACCACCGCCGGCTCGACCCGATAGGGACCGATCCGCAGTCGCCGCATCACACCAGACACGCCCCCATCCTTCCCCACGGTGTGTCCGCCCCTCATGCACGGTGTGTCCGCCCCTCATGCACGGTGTGTCAGGCCCTCATGCACGGTGTGTCAGGCCCTCATGCACGGTGTGTCAGGCCCTCATGCCCGGTGTCACGCCCACACTGCCGGTATTCCGACCGGATAGAAGTCTTGAGTCAGGGCGCCAGGGGGCCTAGCGTCAGATACTGGTGGCAAGACAGCGACCGGCCAGTGAGGTGATCTGTCATGCGAGCGGCAATCGGTGACCGGCTGTGCGTACATGGCCGCACTGTCGACAAGCCAGACCGGATGGGTGAAGTGGTGGAGGTCCGGGGGGTCGATGGCGAGCCGCCGTACCTGGTCAGATTCGACGACGGCCACGAACGGCTGATCTTCCCCGGCCCCGACTGCGAGGTACGGTCCGCGCCGGACACGCGCTAGAGCCAGCCTCGGCGTCGGAACAGGATGTAGAGCAGCACGGCGACCAGCAGCATAATGCCCACCGCCGGGAGACCGTCGGCTCTCCGCGGAACACCTGATCCTCGATCTCGTCGATGTCGTTGCGCTGCCCGTGCAGCACGGGCTGGTAGAGAAGCGGACACGCGGGGTTAGGCTGGGACTAGATCGGTGAGGCCCAGGTCGTTCAGGTGGGGGAGCAGGGTCGCGCGGACTGCGGCTCTGGCCCGGTGCAGTAGTACCCGCTGGTTTCCGGGCGCGATGTCGAGCAGGACGCACACGTCCTCGGCGGGCCAGCCTTCGACGTCGCGCAGCACCAGCACGGTGCGCTGCCGCTCGGGCAGTGTCCGGATCGCCGCTTCGAGGACCGCCCGGAGCTCTGCCGACAGCGCGCTGCCCTCCGGGGTCGTCTCCACCGCCGCGATGGGTTCGATAGGTAGTGACTCGACGCCCAGGGCGTCCCAGCGCACCGGGGTGTGCTCGCGGAGACCCCGCTTGCGTGCGGTGTTCAGCAGGATCCGCATGAGCCAGGTAGTGAACCGGGAACGGCACTCGAAGGCGTCGAGGCCCCGCAGCACCGCCACCCAGGTGTCCTGCACGACGTCCTCCGCGATCGCCTGGCTGGGCACGTGCGGCCGGGCCAACCGCAGCATCAGCGGGGTGTAGCGGCGGACCAGGATCCGGTAGGCGGTTTCGTCGCGGCGTCGTAGTGCGGCTACGAGGTCCCGCTCCGCTGTGTCTGCATCGGGAGTGTTGACGGTGCGGAGCGGCAGCGCAGTGGACATGGGCGCCTCCGGAGGGAGCCAACGTGACCTAGTGCTGTCTCACACTGCTCCGGATGAAACAAAAAATCAGTCTTTAGAGTGTTTTTCACCCGGGTGAATATCACTTAGGGTGAGACTCGCCCAGCTTCGGCGGGTCGGTCCTCCATGGATGGCTCGGCCCCGGACAACGCCGTGTAGGTGGGATGTCATTGTTCGGTCCATGGGAGTTGACGACGCCACAGAGTCCGGCGCGACGGTCCGCTCGCCGGGTTCGCAGGGGGAGCACCTGCTGCAGAGTGCTTATGACACTACCGAGCGCGCCGAGCGCTTCTACCGTGATCAGGTCTGTAACCGATTACTGCCCACGATGGTTGAGTTCGTTGGTCGGATGGAGATGATGTTCGTAGCCACCGCCGACAGGCACGGTGAGTGCGACGCGACCCTGCGGGCAGGGCCTGCGGGCTTCGTGCAGGTGCTGGACGCGGGGCATCTGGCCTACCCGGAGTATCGGGGCAACGGGGTACTGGCCAGCCTGGGCAACATCAGCGAGAACTCGCACGTCGGGTTGCTGATGGTTGATTTTGTCCGGGACCTGATCGGGCTGCACGTCAACGGGCGGGCCCGGATCTTCGAAGACCGTGACCTGCGCATCGTCTACCCCAATCTGCCCGTCGCCGACGTGCCGGGCCGTCGGGCCGAGCTGTGGGTGGTGGTGCAGGTCGAGGAGGCTTACGTGCACTGCCGCAAACACATCCCGCGGATGATGCCGGTTCCGCACAGCCGCGCGTGGGGCACCGACGATGTGCGTCGTAAAGGAGGGGACTACTTCGGAGCCGCAGCTGAAGGCAAGCCCTGGATCGAGAGCGACGGGCAGTGCGGCTGGTCGGATGCTGGTGCGATGTGAGCAGCCGGGGCGGGAGCTCAGCGGGTACCCACGCCGAGGAAACAGGTGATGCTCGACAGGAAGCTGCGTCAGCACCTCTGTGATCCTGGCATCCGGCCGCGGCCACCCCCAGCTCAGGGACGATCCGGCGGTGAAATCGGCGCGTAACGTCCAGGCCGGTCGAAGGCTCTAACCTCTGTGGCAGACAACGAGCAGGCAGCGGACGTCGTTGTGATCGGCCTCGGACCCGGTGGCGAGGAGGTGGCCTCCAGGCTGGCCGAGGCCGGGCTGGCTGTGGTGGGTATCGAGCGCGAGCTCGTCGGGGGGGAATGCCCGTATTGGGGGTGCATCCCGAGCAAGATGATTGTCCGAGCGGCTGAGACGGTCGCCGAGGCCGGGCGGGTGGATCAGCTCGCCGGTGCGGCGCGGGTGTGCACCGACTACACGCCGGTGGCCCGGCGGATCCGCTCTGAAGCAACCGACAACTGGGACGACACCGTCGCGGTGCAGCAATTCGAGAAGCTCGGCGGGCGGTTCATCCGGGGGCGGGCGACGCTGGTCGGGCCCCGACGGGTTCGAGTCGGGGAAACGGTGCTCACGGCGTCGGTGGGCGTGGTGCTGGCCAGCGGAGCCGTGCCGATCCGCCCGCCGATTCCGGGACTCACCGACGCCGGTTACTGGACCAACCGGGAGGCGATCGAGGCTACCCAACCACCGGGATCGCTGGTCGTGCTCGGTGGCGGCGCCATCGGGCTGGAGCTGGCTCAGGCGTTCGCCCGATTCGGTTCGGTGGTCACCGTGGTGGAGCGCGCGGACCGGCTGCTGCCGATGGAGGAGCCGGAGGCCAGCGCGGTGATCGAGGGTGTGCTGCGGGCCGAAGGGCTGGAGCTGCGTACCGGGCGTCAGGCCGTCTCCGTAGCCCGCTCCGGTGGGCGCACCACCGTCTCGCTGGATGACGGCTCGATCGCGGACGGCGAGCAGTTGCTGCTCGCCGTCGGCAGGCGCCCCGATCTGCGCGGCTCGGGACTGTCGTCGGTGGGTCTGGACGAACAGGCCCGCGCTGTGCCGGTGGATGACCGGATGCGGGCCGCCGACGGGCTGTGGGCGGTCGGCGATGTCACCGGCGTCGGCGGGTTCACTCACCTCGCCGTGTACCAGGCCCGGATCACGATCACCGACATTCTGGGCGTGGCCGGGTTCACCGCGGACTACACCGCGCTGCCGCGGGTCACGTTCACCGATCCGGAGGTCGGGTCGGTGGGCCTGACCGAGGCGGCGGCACGGGCGGCCAGGATCGAGGTGCGCACCGGCAGCGCACCGATGTCGGCGTCAAGCCGGGGGTTCATCCATGGCCCTGGCAACGACGGCGTGATCAAGCTGGTGTGCGACGCCGATTGCGGGGTACTCGTCGGCTCGACGGTGGTCGGTCCGCGCGGCGGTGAGGTGTTGTCCATGCTCACCCTGGCGGTGCACGCTCGGCTGCCGATCAGCACCCTGCGCTCGATGATCTACGCCTACCCGACCTTCCACCGCGGGGTGCTCGACGCTCTTGCCGCACTGTCCTGACTGGATGGGAAAACAAGGGGGAGATCCTGCGGAGAAACTGGTGCAGGAAAGACTCGAGGCGGCTGCTCTAGGTAAGGTAGTGATCAGTCTTCTGAGTATCACAGTTGTGGCCGCCACCATCTTCGCCAACATCCCCAAGTACTCCGCGATCAAGCGGACCTACGAGCCGGTCATGCAGACATTCAGTAGTATCACCGGCTTGGACCAGCGCTGGGGCGTCTTCGCTCCGGACCCGCGGGTACATACCTTCGAGCTGTATGCGATGGTCGAGTTCGACGATGGCTCGGCTGCACGCTGGCAGCCTCCGGGGGGCGATCCATTCGTCTCGGCCTACCGCACTTATCGCTGGCGCAAGTGGGTGGAGTACGCCCGTTCCGATGATGCTCAGGCCACCCTGTGGCTGCCAACCGCGATCTTCGTCGCGCAGCAGATGGAGGGTGGTGGCCGACGACCGGTTCATGTTTCCCTGGTGCGCCGTTGGCGCGAAACACCGACACCTGGGACGCCTCGTACAGAGCCGCACTGGAAGGAGTTCACATATTTCACGCTTGACGTCACGCGGGAGATGCTTCGGTGAATGCTTTGGTGCAGACGTGGAACCGATTCTGGTTCGCTCCCACCGCGACCTCGACGGTGGGCGTAGTGCGCATCGCCTATGGGATTTTAGTCGTGGGTTGGATGTTGAGCCTCGCGCCCGATCTGTTTGCTTTCTTCGCTGTACACGGGATTGTTCCGGAGCAACCGAGTCACGCCCTCCGCTGGTATAATCAATTCTGGATTTTCCACAGCAATGTCATGGTCATCATTGCGTTCTCCCTGCTGCTGTTGGCGGCGATCGCGCTCACTCTGGGGTGGCACGCACGTATGGCGTCTGTTGTGGTGTTCGCTGGGGTATGCGCTTTCGAGACCCGAAACCCGCTCGTCTTCAATGCTGGGGATGGTTTGGTACGGCTGTTGGCGTTCTACGTGATGCTGTCGCCGTCCGGGGTCGCGTTGTCGTTGGACCGTCTACGCAAGGCGCGCAATCGGTTCTGGGAATTCCCGTTGCGCGCGCCTTGGGCGATACGTTTGATTCAAATTCAACTGAGCGTGATCTACCTCTCGACTGTCTGGGCCAAGTTGAGGGGCTTCACGTGGAATGACGGGACGGCGGTCTATTACGCTTTAGAGATCGGTGACCTCGGGCGCTTTCCGCTTCCCCTGTTCGTGGTCGACTCGCTGATCGCCGTGAATCTACTGACGTGGGGAACGCTTGCGGTCGAATTGGCACTCGGGATACTTGTGTGGAACCACAAGCTCCGCCCTTGGGTCTTATGCATCGGTATCGTGATGCACCTACTGATTGACTACTCTATCTTGGTCGGTTTCTTCAGCTTCGCGATTCTGGTTGCGTATATCGCGTTTGTCCCGCCCGACACGATGAGCAAGGTCGTACTGGCGGTCCGGGATCGCTACTCTAAGCCTAGACTTACTGATGCGGGTACGGTGAGCCACACGGGCGAAACTGATGATCTGGCGGTGCATCGTGCCCTGAATCGTCACCGGGTCGGGGTGGGGACCCGGCAGTTCAGGGCGCCGGCCGCAGCAAGTAGATTGTGGGCGCTAGTGGCAGGTGCCTCGAACTCGAAGGCGCACGGTCCTCGTCGGCGGACCTAAGAACTACTTGGGGGTGGGCGGTCCGGACGAAACGTCCACGGTCACGCCTGTCTCCCGACTTATGTTGTTGCCACCACCCGAGGTGGGAGCTCGGTAAAGCAGTACGGTAGTACCCAGACGCACCACGTCGGCGTCACACAGCGGGTACCGAGTGTCCACGCGTTCACCATTTACATAAGAACCGTTACGGGAGCGTCCTTCATCGACCAAGTCCCAGCCGCCGCTCCGGCGCTCCAAGTGTGCGTGCACGCGTGAAACCTCCTGATCCCAGGTCAGACTGATATCGTTCGAGGATCTCCGGCCTATAGTGAGCGGAGATTGAGCGGCATCCAGTTCCAGGATGTGCTGTTTGCCGCCACCGTCGTGGTACAAGACAAACGGCCGAGCATGTCTTTGCATATTGCCGAGATTTACCTGAGCAAGAATAGACCGCTCAAGGTCTCTCAGTTCGGGACCCGGATCGACTCCGAGATCATCCCGCAGGGTCTTGCGGGTGGCCTGGTAGACCTCCAGAGATTCCGCCTGTCTGCCGGACCTGTACAACGCCAACATCAAGAGACCACGAAAACGCTCTCGGTACGGATGGCTCATGACCAAGCTGTTCAGCTCGCCAACAATTTCTTCAGCCCGGCCGAGCGCCAGATCCGCCTCTATTCGCGCTTCAGTAGCAACCAGCCTGCTCTCCTCGAGAACAACGAGTTCGCCTTCGGCGAACGGCTCATCGGCGAGGTCGGCCAATGCCGGACCCCGCCACAGCTCCAGCGCGCCATGCAGGTAATTAGCTGCCTCCTCGTAACGGTTCTCGTCCAATAAATCCCGGCCCATAGCTGCTGACTTCAAGAATTGGAGCACGTCGAGTTGATCGAATTCCGCTTGAATGCGATACCCCGGTTCCTTCGTGATGAGCAACTGCTGCTGACCTCCAGAACAAGCGGATTCCAGAACACGACGGAGATTCGAGACGTATACCTGCAAGGTGTTGAGTGGATTCCCCGGAGTCCGCTCACTCCAGACTCCGGCAATAAGACGGTCGACCGGAACCGTCTGGTTTACGTTAAGCAGGAGGATCGCCAGGACAGCGCGTTGCTTGCGGCCCCCTAATGGTAAGGGGCGGCCCGCTGTCGTCGCTTCAAGTGGACCCAGTACACGAAAGTTGATCATAATCTTGTCCGGTGCGCTCCTATCTCGTCATACCCATCGGCGGGAGAGACCCGTTGAGTATGCGTCACCGATACAGGCTTGCCCACTCGATGGGCGGTTCATTACGTCCGTTTGGCGCAATAGCGATTGAGCCGGTCGTGACATCTGGGGTGACCCTGTTATTATCGTCATTGGGCACCGCGATCACACCGGTTTCTACGTCCAGCGGAGTGAGAGCCCCCATTGGAGGAGCAACTGAGGCAGCGTTCGGCGCATCAAGTGGCAGGCTCGCGGCACCTCCGGCAGGGGCGCTGCCGCTGTCCTGCCGACCAAAGGCAAAGGAGATCGCGCTAATCAGTGCGATCGACACAGCAACAGCGGCGCCGCTGGCGAACATCAGATCCTTTAGCCGTCGCCGACTAGCGACCGTGGCGGTAGCGCCGCAAGCTAGTTGCGGAAGAATGCCTGGTACGTTGCTAGCATTCGCTTGAGCCATGGCGCCAACGGTGCTTGCTCCGACAGTGATACGGTAACGTTGGTCTATTTCCGTCGATGTATTTGCGATAGCGGCTCTGGCGGCGTCGGCAAGCTTGGTGGCTGTATCGAATCTGGCGTCAGGATCCTTGGCCATGCCATGCGCGATGACAGTATCGAATTCCACCGGTAAATTCGGATTGATCTCGCTGGGTTGTGGGGGCGGGCTGAAGAGGTGGGCGTACATCAAGGATGGCAGGTCGCGTCCCGAGAACGGACGATATGCAGTCACGCACTCATATAGCAGGCAGGTGAGCGAATATACGTCAACACGGCCGTCGATGCGGCGATTTTCGAAGCGTTCAGGTGCCATGTAGTCGAGAGTTCCGAGTATCGTCGTGCCTGATCGGGCGGTTGAGGTCGCGCCCATGGTATGAGCTATTCCGAAGTCCACAACGTAGACAAAATCGTTTTCTGTAACCAGAATATTGGATGGCTTGATATCGCGGTGTACCAGCCCATCGGCGTGCGCTGCGTCCAACGCTTCGGCCACCTGACCGATGAAGCGAACTGCCCGATCCGGCGTGATGGGACCGTGCTTTTCCAGGATCGAGGTGATACTCTCGCCGTCGACCAACCTCATGTCGATGAAAAGCTGGCCTTCGATCTCGCCGAAGTCGTGAATCGGTATGATATGCGGCTCTCGGAGGCTGGCGGCAATACATGATTCCTGACGAAATCGTCGTTGGTATGTGTCGTCGTTGCTGAGAGTGTTCAAGAGTAACTTGACTGCAACTGATCGGTGCCGGTGCGTATCGTATGCGCGGAAAACCTCTCCCATACCCCCGACGCCTATCAATGCTTCAAGTCGATACTGCCCGAACTTTCGCCCAGTCATCTTCAGCTCCACCATCGACTACGATATTCGGTCTGGTGCCCCCTCCACGGCGGTGATCCGTCTTTCCCCGAACGGCGGACCAAGCAGCGAATTTTACCTAGAGTAGGTCGGATGCGGGGCGAGGTAAACCCCCTTATGTCCCTCGGTTCGGCTCACGCCCGCGGGATGATACTGGACGCTCACGTCAGTTACTCTACGGAGACCGGTGCTATACCCTTCGCTCTGCGCTGGCTACCGGCAGACGTGGCCACCCCCCGAGTCAAGGCTCCTGGTTGGTGTGCCAGATCCTGACCATGCAGTCTGGTACACCACTGCCGACATGATCGCAAAGCTGCGCCGGGTCCACATCACCGCCAAATTTCGGGCATCTGCACCCACCAGTCCAAGTCTACAGAATCCACACCATCCGTCTAGCCTAGGACATTGAGGCGGGGCAACGTCAGTATCACCTAATGTTCTCCGCTGGTGGCGGAAAGTAGCTATTGACGGCAGATTACTGTCCTGCCAGTGCACACAACATTCTTCAGTGGATTCGAGATGAGAGTTGCAGATCCAGCTTTTTGGTTGATTTCAGTGATCTTTCAGCGGCTGACGGCAGCATAAGGTCTATCGAGGAGAGCGTCGCAGAAGGCCGCAGGAGAGGAGTGGCCTCGGAGTTCAGCGTTATGTGTCTCAGCGTGGACGAGGTTGCTGAATGTTTCTTGATTACATGGAAAGTTCTCGCGTAGTCGGTTGAACAGATGACTCGCACTTAATTTCCGAGTTCGCAACCTAATTTTCGATTCATCCAATCGGATCGAGACCTCCAAAGGTCAAATTGTCCAATGCGACACAAGATCACCCGAATTAGATCAGGAGGGTTTCATGGCGCAGAATTGGAAGCATCGGCTGGTGGCTTGTGCTGCTGCGGTGGTCCTTGCCGGTGCAGGTGTGCTAGGGGCCGCGGGTAGTGCGCTTGCCCAGGATGATCGTGGGGGCGGCAGCGCGCAAACTGAGGACCGGGGTCGAAACGGGGAGGACACCGGGGACGGCGATAGTGGGAACCAGCTGAATCAGGGTGGCCGGGGGAATCAGGCCAACCAGGGTGGCGGTGGGAACCAGCTCAACCAGGGTGGCGGTGGGAATCAGGCGAACCAGGGTGGCGGCAGGAACTAGCCCAAAGATCTAGCATGCCTGGCACCCGTATTCCGGTGTTGAGGACGATCGTTATTGGGTTGATGTTGGGGAGGGCACATTACGTGTCCTCCCCAGGGTCACCAAAGCCGTAGCGTATGGGGGCGTGCAAGTGCGGTGAATGGGCGTGTGGTGTATTGGCGAGCGGGCACGGTATGATCACGCCCGTGTCGGACTCCGCTGATGATTTCGAGACTCGCTTGGTGACTGTGGAGCGTGAGGTTGCTCGGCTTCGCGATCAGGCCGCCCGCGCAGAGGCCGGTGTCGCTCGTTCGGATGCCAGCGCTGCTCCAGGGCAACGGCAAGGTCACTTAATGTCGAATCTCAGTGACACCGAGTAGTTTTCTGTCACTGTCGTCATCAGCATCCGCAGTCCCGTTCGCGCGGGGGTCGGCCGAATCACCAAAAGGCTCCATTTGGCGGTCCACATGCCTCCTCAACAGCCAAAAGGCTCCACGTGGCGGTCTGCGCACGCGGGAGCGAACCTGGCCAGAGGAGCTGGGAGACCGCAGTCCACCTCCGCCCACGAGCCGACACTTGGTGTAGCGATCTCTCAACGCTGAGCGACCTTGCCGTTGCCCTGGTACGTCCCCGGCCTTGAAAACGTTCCAGTGCGTGCACCTCGGTATCGGCTTTCGCGATGTGTCCGGCGGGGAATGCGCCGCTGTAGCAGCAGTCCAGGATCAGCACCTGCTGGCGCGACGGGCAG
>JBQTGW010000367.1:0-11594 GCA_052390495.1 Pseudonocardiales bacterium | reverse complement strand
GATATCGTCGACTGGTGGACGTCGAAAATGTCGGCCCATACATCCTCGATGATGTTCTGCCGGAGATATCCACACGTAACGACCAGCGCCTCCCGCAAAGTCAGTTCACGTGGACGCCCTTCACCTTTATCCCAAGGTTCTTCGAGTAGTTCAGCCACACGGCATTCAAGTTCGCCGAGTTGCTCTTCGTTCAATCGTGCTATACGCTCGAACCGCAACGGCTTCTCCTCCTGCGAAAGGTTTGGTGTGGGAACCTCCTTTCTAGCAGCCGGAGAAGTCGTTGCTTCGTATTTGGCGCGGCGTGTCGGGGGAAATTCGAAAAGTCTGGCCAGGTAGTTCGGGGATGGGTCAATAGCCGGGTTTTACATAAGCCTCCAGCCATGATCTGACACGCCCACCACAACTACAAGATCATTATAAATGCTGGCCTATCCAAAAAGTAATCACTCAGATCGAGTCGGTGGATTCAGCCCTACCGTGACGCTTTCGACGCCACCCGAGCACTGTTCTTCTTCTCAATCACATGGGGTTTTGAATAACCTTCTACGTACCTACTGAGTTTGGTGATCGTGTCGGCGCCGAGTTTGCGCAATGGTTCCTCGGGTTCGTTCGGAAGAGCTAGGTATCGGCAGACTGCGCCGAGGAGGGCGATGCGGCCGCTGTGGTTGTCGAGTACTGGTTGAAAGATCTCGTGGATTCGTGTGGCGGTGGGCGGGTGTCGAAGGCTGGCGCAGAGCAGGGTGCTGGCGTCGTAGCCGGCGGGTGCGCGGCCCCAGCTTTCCCAGTCGAGGATGCACAGTTCTGGGCCGGTCACGTTGCCCCAATGAAGATCGTTATGTGCGGTCGTCCAGGTCACTTGGTCGAACACGGCACGGTTGATCCCGACATCGAAGTGGGCGCGTGTGTTGTTGATGACGTAGTCGATGGTGTTCACCGGCTCGTGGTCGGGGACGGGATGGGCAGCCAGTGTCGTCAGGGCTTGTGTGAGGTTATCCCACCACCATGAGGGCAGGCCGGGGTCGCGATGTAACGAACCCTCGGGAGCGATCACGGTCTCCGGCGCGAGGGTCATGACTTCGCCGCGCAACAGCATGTTTCCGCCCCGATAGTTGGTGGTGTCGTGCCAGTCGGCCCACCGTAGGACTCGGGGTTTGGGTACGCCGGTGACCGTGTTCGCGGCTATGTTGCCGTCCCATCGACAGGCGGGCTGATAGTCGGGGACGGACAGGACGACCCGCAACCACACCTCGGTGCCGTCCTGTTCGGTCGCCCGACTACCAGCGGAGCGCATGTCGTAGGTATTGACGACGTTGTCGCCGGACAGATCGGTGCCGAGGCGTTCGGCCGCCTGGTGTAGATGTCCTTCCAGCCATACCCGGCGTTCTTCGACGGCTTTGGCCACATCCTCGTCGTCCATGACTCGGCAGTCTCCTCCTCCGGCACGCGGTCACTTAACGGGAAGTTCTATTTTCTTGTGAACACGCCATCTTTGTAATGGCTGTGTCCCTTGCGGTCCCACTCGGCGCCGACACAGGGTGTGGTTTGTTCTCGCCGTTGTTTGATCAGCGGACCCCAGTCCGGGTGGTGGCGTGCGGCGATGAGCAATTTTTCCAGCACGTTCATATTTCCTTCCTTTCGTTGACGAGATCGGTCAACGCCAGAATTGGTGCCTGAATTGACGTCCTGCAATGCTCGGTTTCGGTGGCGTCGAATGAGCCGTGCTCGAAGTACCGGTCTCCAGCGTGCGCGCCCTGGCAGTAGGCAAAGAATCCGCATGACTGCTTGCAGCGCTTCAGCCCGACCGCGAACTCCTGGATATACCGCAGCGATGGGGCGCGCTGAAGGATCGTTGGCAGCGGATCATGGAGCACGTTCCCGGCAACGAAGTCGTCGTAGTGCGGATCGCGAACGCCCAGTAACTCCGGCGAAACGAGCACCACGTCGCCGTTCCATCCGATGGTCGGGATGAGGTCGTGGTAGGCGTCGGCAGCGCGTGTGTCCTTTTCAATTTTATTCGGCCAGTTGGCACGTTCTATGGCTGAGGCGACAGACCGTGCTGTCGCGGGCGGCATGTGGCGATAGTTCTGCCGTCCGGGAAGGTAGCAGTAGGTGCAGTCCATCGGGCAATAGCTGGTGGGTTGCAGAATGATCGTTCTTGGGTCCTGTCTAATCCAGTGCTCGACGTGATTTGTATACATCTCCGCCACGCTGTCCAACCTCCCATCTTTGATCTTCAAATTACCCCATCTCGCGCAGTTCGCCGATCATCGCCTCGCGCAGCGCGTCGGCATGCGCGGTCTGGTCAGTGTTAGTGGCGATGGTCTCTCGCAGTGTGCTCACGCGGTCACTTTCATCAACGGTGAGGAACAAACCCTCAGGCGGTGGTGCCTGGTTCGAGGTGTGGTGGGGTGGGGGCGGGGTGGGTGATGAATCCGGCGAGGTCGTCGCGCAGGGTGGTCAGGGTTCCGGAGGTGAGGTCGGTGCGCTGGTCGAGCAGGGTGTGCAGGGAGCGGGCCCGGCCGATGATCGGGACGGTGCGGTACTGGGCGTCGGTGGCCTGCAGGATCGGGGCGAGGTGCTCGCCGACCGCCTCCAGGTCACCTTTGGCCAGGTAGGCGTGCGCGAGAATGAATCGAGCGCAAGCGATGTACATAGTTTTAGGCTCGGCCTCGGTGGTGAATTCGTCCACGGCGGTGTGGGCCCAGTCCACGGCGGCATCCAGATGCTCGGCGCCGCCGAGGGCGTGGTGGGCTTCACTGGCGTACATGGCAGCCGAGGCGGAATCGATGCCGAGGGTGCCGGGTTCGTCGGGGGTGCGTTCGGTGGGGGCGGTGGCGGCCAACGCCAGTGCCCGGGTGACCTCGTCGGGCCGGTTGCGGGCGGCGTTGATCCGGGCCAGCTGGCTGGTCAGCCGGAGCAGGGTGGTGCCGCTGGTGGCGTCGGGCCGGGCGGTCTCCATGAGCTCGGCGGCCTCGTCGTAGCGCCCGGCCCAGTAGGCGATGTTGGACTGGGTGAGGCGGATGTAGACCCGGATCGGGGTGTGGCCGGACATTTCGGCGCAGTGCAGGGCGGTGCGGGCGTGGGTATCGGCGGCGTTGGGGTGGCCCAGGTCGAAGGTGACCATGGCGAGCATGGCGGTGATCTGGCTGGCGATCTTGTACAGGGTGGTGGTGTGGTGGGGCTGCTGGTGCCCGGCGATCAGGCGGAACACGTCGTCGCGGGCGCCGAGCAGCCGGGCGTAGGTGAGGGCGGGGGGGTCGATCTGCTCGCGTCGGGCGAGTTCGGCGACATCAGCGGTCATCTGCTCAAGCACCGCATCATCGACATTGGTGGTGGCACTCCAGCGCTGGAACTGGGCGGATTCGTCGGCTGCCATGATGATCTCCTCGCGAAACGGCACGCCCCGGGCGTCGCAGCGCACGATGCGCCGGTGACCCCAGGCCACCCCAGTCTCACCGTTTCCGAGCTGAAGTGCACGGGCGGAATCAGAATGCTCACCCCCTGCCGCAATGATCATGGTGCCTGCTCTGGGTGCTCTGGTGCGGGTGTCCGGTGCGGCGGGGCCGGCTGGGAGGGGGTGGCCGGTGGTCAGCAGGCAGCGCTGGGCGGGGGTCAGCTCGGCCAGGTCCTCGGCGTCGACGAGGTGGGCGGCGGTGCAGCCGTGACCGAAGGTCGCAGCCAGGTTCGCCAGGTAGACCAGGCTGGGTCGGCTGCCGCCGTGCGGCCAGTTCTCGTGCTCGCTGACCCGCCGATCCGACAACCGCGCCCCGGCGTGAGCGGTGTTGTATTCCAGGCACAGCTTCCACTGCGGCCAGCCCAGCGCGTGGCGCCAGGCCAGGCGGGGCCGCAGGTTGAACCGGCGGGCCAGCTCGGCCGCGATCTGGGCCACCGTGCACCCGTAGCCGCGCATCCGCTCCCGCAGCTGGTCGCGCTGCGCCTTCGTCGAGTCCGCCGGGTCCCGGGTCATCGCCCACCACCCCCATCACTGTTGCCCGTCGTGCTGGTCGTGCTGCGCACCGTAGCCCACCTCTCGGACAGAAAAAGCTGCTCAGCGGCTGAACCGGGCGGGGATTTCGACCCCCGTCGGGCTGGGTGCGCAGGCCAGGTGCCTGCTGCTGGGCGGGGAAAAATTCCCACCTGACTCATCACGGCCCCGGTTATCCCGCGCCCACCGTGAGAGGCGTCGGTGCTCTCACCGACGAACGGGGCGCGGTGGGCGAGGGGATAACGGGTATCGAATACTTCCCGGGCCCGCTCGATGAACGGCCGCAGCTGCTGCATCGGTACCCGGTGCTCACGGTAGCGCCGCAAGTAAAGGCGCAAGCAGGCTCAAAGGGTCGGGACTAGCATCCCGATCAACTCATTCCGGCCGAGTGACGAGAGGACGAACAGTGCGCGGGCGGTCATGGCCAGAAGAGGATGTATCCGAGGTGGGGATCCGCTGCATCGAGGTCGGCCGCCTCCCGTGAGCCCGTCTCGGACCCTGGAGCAGGTGCTGCTTGCGCCGACGCTGCGGCACGTCGAGGCGCTCCCGTCCGGAGCGCGGCTGGCGGCGCTCGAAGCTGCGGCGGCCGCGGTTGGTGGTTTCTCGATCGAGAAGTTCTGGGATCTTATCGGCCACTCTTGCGCCGTCCCTGGACTCGCCGTCGACGCGGGCCGCACTATCGCCAAGGACCTGGACAACATCCCCATCCCCCCGTCGCTCGCCCTGAGCGCGCTGGCGCGACCCGAGCTGAGCACCCATGAGCAGCGCCGGGCCGGGGCTTACTACACAGACTTCCGGCTCGCCCGGTTCCTCGCTGACCTGGCCCTGGCCGACCTGGCCCTGGCCGATCCCGGTGCGCCGCTGGTCGACCTGGCCAGCGGCAGCGGCGCGCTCCTCGTGGCGGTGGTGCGCGCGGCCACTGCGGGCGATCGATTCGCCGCTACCCAGATGATCGCCGAGCGGGTCTGCGCCGCAGACACTGATCCGCGCGCGCTCGCGGGCGTCCGGCTGGCGCTGCTCGCCGAGTGCGGCGACCTGGGGGTTCTCGACGGGCTGTCCGGGCGGCTGCGGACCACCGACAGCCTCCTCGCCGGGCCTGCGGCGTGGGCCGACGTCGCGCCTGCGGGGTTCGGACTGTGCATCGGCAACCCGCCCTGGGAGAAGACCAGACTCACCCGCCACGAGTTCCTCCAGGCCACCGGCCTGGAACGGCACTACGGGCACGACTACGACGGCGCCAAGCCTGACGAGTACGCTGTCGCCCGCCGCGCCGCGACCGCGTACGGCACCCGGATCGTCTCGCTCTTCGACCACCACGGTGGCGGCGACATCGACCTCTACCGGCTCTTCACCGAACTGGCGCTGCGCTCGGTGGCCCCGGGCGGGCGCATCGCGCTGCTGTTGCCCGCTGGGCTCATCCGCTGCCTCGGCACCAACGAACTACGCCGGGCGCTCCTGGTCGGCACTCGCAGCCTGCGGCTCACCGTGCTGGACAACAAGGCGCGATTCTTCGGCATCGACACCCGGTTCAAGTTCCTCGCCGTGGTCGGGGAAGTCGGCCCGGGTCCCGCGCAGCTGGTCCTGCGGCACGCCCGCGGCACGAGCGTCGGCGTCGAGGAGGGTGCGGCAGTGGATCTCGACGTCGGTGCGCTCACCGACGAGCGCGGTCACGTGCTGGTCGGTGAGATGCGCTCGCAGCACGACTCGGACATTTTCGCCTGCCTCAGACGGGCGGGGCGGCTCGGGACGTGGCGCCACCGCTACCTGCGCGAGGTCGACATGACCAACCATCGGCACGCCTTCCTCCGGGTGCCGGTGGTTGGGGCGCTGCCGGTGGTGGAAGGCCGCATGGTCAGCACGCACCGGTTCGGCGCGAAGGCTTACCTGTCCGGCACGGGCCGCGCCGCCCGCTGGGCACCGCTGCCGCCGGGTCACAGCACGGTGCAGCCGCAGTTCTGGCTGCGCCGTTGTGACCTGCCGGCACCGGCCCGGGAGCGGGTCGACATGGCGCGGGTGGGGTTCTGCGACATCACGGGCCAGACCAATGAGCGCACGGTGATCGCCGCGATGCTTCCGGCCGGTGTGGTGGCCGGTAACAAGGTACCGACCCTGCACTTCGATGGCGACGGCAGCAGCAGGCTGGCCTGGTCGTGGCTCGCGGTGGCGAACTCGTTCACCGTCGACTGGTTCGCCCGGCGGATCACCACCACCAGCCTCAACCTGTTCCTCCTCGAACAGCTCGCCCTCCCGCCGCTGGCCGCCGACGACCCCGTCACCGCCGAGCTCGCCCGGATCGCCGAGACCCTGCACGCCCGCGACGGCGACCCTGGCGTCGACCCGTGGGAGCTCGCCGAGCTGCGGGTGCGCGCCGACGTGCTGGTCGCGCGAGCGTTCGGCCTGACCGCGGCCGACCTCGTCCGGATCCTCGACGACTTCCCGCTGCTCGACCGCGGCCAGCCGCTGCTGCATGGAGAACCGCGGTCGACGATCACACGTGACCTGGTGTTGTGGCGGTACGGCGACGATGGGCTCGGCGACCGGGTCACCGCGGCCCGAGCTCGGGGAGCGGTGGCGTACCTGCCCGCGGAGTACACCCGGCTGTGAGTGCGCTGCGTCGCGTGGCCGATCGCCCCCACCACGCCTATCGTTTACCGCTTCCGGCGGGTCCGGGCCAGCGGGAGCGGACGAGCGAGACTCTCGAATGCTGCCCGCAAATCTTTCGAAACGGCTCCGCGTTCGCGTCTGCGTCGAAGAAGCGTATCGGGTACGCACAGCACAGCGCGAACGAATGCCTGGTGGCGAGCTCGTTCCAGAGGTCCTCCAATGCGATGGCAGCGGCGATGTCCCCCTGATCCCACAGCACCGCGACCATCTCACCGTAGACTCGCACATCCCGCAGGCCCTCCGCCGCTCGGGAAATGAGCTCCCCGATGACGGTTTCGAAGCGTTCCGGGTCCGGCATACGCTCCACCATGAACTTGGACAGCGTTTCGGACGCGTCCAAAGCAATGAACCGGCCACTTCGCATCGTCTCAAGTAGGTTTATCCCCGCTGCTACGAGGGCGCGGCCGAACAGATCCCGGTGGGCGTCGGTGGCAACCACAATGGCGGCATCACCGGCGAGGATGCCTGGCGCGAGGAAATTCCGCACGAAGTCCACAAGATGGGCTTCTTTATCGTAGAATCCAACGATATGGGAATGAGCCGCAGCCGCGACGATGTCGTCACGCCTGCGGCTGAGGTTCACTGCACCGGTCACGTTGCTCTGCTCATCTCCAGAAATTGGCGTACATCCCACAGGGCAGCGGCAGGATCGCTTGACGCCGACTCTTGTGAGGTGCAAAGGATACCGCGCGGATCGGTCCGGCGCCTCTCCACCGGCCGCGACGCCGAACAAGACCTTCCCGCCCGGACGAGGCTGCGGTTTTACGGTCGCGCAGCCGGGTGGGCCCCGACACGCTCTGTGGGGTGCGTGCTTGATCGGGTGGGTCGGCACGTAGCCTGGCGCCACCTCCACACCGAGGTGTATCGCCCCGGGGCATCGGTGGGGATCTGGTGAGGAGGGGTCCGTCATGGACGATGAGGAAGCGCGCACGATCGGCGAGCAGGTGCGGCGGATCCGCAAGGTCCGCAGGAAGTCGCAAGAGGTGGTCGCTGGGCTGGCCGGGATGAGCGCGGCGAGCCTGAACCCTGAGCTGCTCCCTTCCGCCGGTCGGCAGGCCGTCTACTGGGCTGACTACGGCCGGGCGCTGGCCCGGCTGCGAGGACGCCGGGATGACGCCGTGCGGGCGCTGCGGACAGCGGAGCTGATCTCACCGGCCCGGGTGCAACGCCACCCCGTTCACCCGCGAGGTACTCGCCGAACTGCTCGCACGGTCACGCCGGGACGCGGTAGGCCGGGAATTGCGCGCGATGGCCTACCAGGCCGACCTGCCCGTCTAACGCCCTCGGGACGCCCAAGTGGGGCGCAGGGGCGGGTGGGGTGCCGGGACGTGCCTGGATGATGATCTCCGGACCCGGTGCCGACGCTGGCGCACGTAATCCACATCGGAATCAGGAAAACTGACCATGAAGGAGCCGGTACATCGTGACTGCTCAACCATCCGCCTCCGGAAAGACGCAGTGGATTGATGTGCGGACCGAGCCGCACGAAGACGTTCTGAGCCACGTGCAGCGAGTGTTCGGGGTGCAGTTTGACCAGGCCTCGGTGGTGTACGGCTCGTATGGCACGACGGAGGGATTTCGTACCGACCGTGAGACGTGGGTGCGGGTTGCGCGGCGACAACGGTGGCGGATCAATGGGTCGGCGTGGACCGGTGCGGAGGCGGCTTCGGTGCTCCGCGGAGTCGCTAAGCCGGACTGGTTTCAATGCACCTCGTGGACCGATGACGCTCGAATGTGGTGTGGCGGGCGGATGAGATGGAGCTGATATCAGCCCAGGTCATTGAGAAAATGAGTGGCTTCGCAGCCGGAACAGAACTGCTGGATTCGTGGTGGGCCAATCTGAAGAAGTCGCTCGTCGTGCTGGGACAGCACGAAACCGATCGGGTCGGTATGCGGCAGGAGCACCTGTCGATGCGGATTAACCAGATCTTCGATGGCCAGGTCGACACCACTGTGGACGAGTGGGTCACCGCGCACGCCGACCTGCACTGGGGAAATCTCACTGTGGACTGCCACCTGCTCGACTGGGAGGATTGGGGGGCAGCCCCGCGCGGCTTGGACGCCACCTACCTATGGGGAGCGTCCCTGCCCTACCCGGCGCTGGCAGCCCGCGTTCAGCGGGAGTTCGAGGCCGACTTGCAGACACGTTCAGGCAAGCTGGCCCAGCTCCTGCAATGCGCCAACATCATTCGTATCGCAGCCAAGCGCGCAACGGCCACTCCATTTCTCGAGCCGACCAAGGAGGCCGCGAAGATGTTGCTCGCGGAGCTTCGGTCATAAACGGGAAGCGCGGATGAGCCGCCGGTAGCGGGTGATCGTGTCGACATCGACGAGCAATTGGGTCGCCGCAGCCAGTTCATTCAGGTGCGTCGCGCTGCTGGCTCCCACGGCGAGCTGGCTGACGCGGGGCAGGTCGAAGGCGATCCGGAACGCAGCTTGGACATTCGAGCACACCTGCCCGGGGCGCAGGAATGTCCTGATGTTCGTGGTAGCCCATACTTCGTCGTGCGTGCTGCCGCCGAACGGGCTCATTCCCCACCGACCGTTCGGCGCGACGCTCACCAGGGCAGCCACGTCCTCACTGGCGTCGAGGATGTCCGAATCGACGGTGAGGCCCGCCCGCACCATGAGGACGTCCGGCGCAAGGCGAGGAGCATCCTCGCTATGTCGCAGGGTGGACAGGAGGGACCTGGGGTCCCAGGAGGTGATCCCCCACGAACGACACATCCCCGTTGCGGTCGCCTCCGTCAGAACAGCACACGCGGATGTCAGGAGGTCTCGGGCCTGCTCAGGTGGAAGTGTCGCGAGAGTCCGTTCGGGACTGTGCAGGAAAATGACTTCAGGACTAACCCCGAGATCATCCACCGACTCGCGTACCGCCTGGCGTAACCGCGCTGTGCCGCAAGGGATTTTTAGACATTCGGCGTTCTCAGCGAGATCGACAAGATCGATCATTTCCCAGAACCCATCGAATGATAACGCCGCCATGCATGCAGGGAGCAGCGGGGCAAGGGTCGTCGACGATGGTCGTAGGCCATCACGAGGATCACTGCCGCTTCCATGGGTCTTATCGTGGTTGGAGGGCGGGCGTTTCTTGGCGAAGCGTCGGATGCTCTGCTGAGTGACTTATGGGGCTTGTCCAGGATCGGGTGTCTCGGGCATGTTCATGACTGACCTGATGAAGAGTTCCACTTGTGGTGTGAGTAAACGCGGGTGACCAACCTGCTCTACGAGGTCGAGCACATCTTCTGCAGAGTCCAGCCCGAGCTGCGCCGCGAGCAGAACGACGTCATCGTCATCCTCACCGAGACGGTGCGCGAGGCACTTCAGGACGAGGACCGTCTCGGCGCTGGCCACCTCGCAACGTAACCCCGGCATCTCGAGTGTCTTCGTCGGGAATCTGTCCGGACCCAGCAGGAATCCCTTGACCGCGTCGTTGAGCCAACCGTCGGGCAGACCGAGCGCGGCAGCGACCCGCACAGCCGCTGCGTAGACCTCGTTCTTGGGAACGAACACCGCGTCGATATCCTTCGTCGCCCGGCGCTCATCGTAGGCCAGCGTGATGGCAGCTCCACCGACTACATAAAGGTCGGCAGTCAGCCCACGTTCGGCCAGGTCGGCGCCCAGGGCGGTGAGCGCTACCAGGATCTTGTCTCGGCGCATCGCTACACCCGGTTCAGCATGCCTGCACCGAGCAGGATGCCGCGCCGACGGAACGCTGCGGGGGATTCCACGATGGCCCGTGCCCATAGTCCGGGGTAGCGGGGCCACCAGATGCGGGGCAGGAATCGGTCGGGTTCGTCGGCCCAGGGTGGTGTGGGGAGTTGGTGTGCGGCGGCGAAGTGTTCGGCGAGCGCGGCCAGGTAGGCGTCGGTGCGTGGATCGAGGTTGGGTGGTCGCTCGGTGATCCGCCGCCCGAGGTCGTCCTTATCCCGCGCCCATCGCAGATCGTCGACGAAGTCGGCTACCGCTGCCCGTAAGGCGATCCCGGCCGCGATCCGGTCTACCGTCCGAGCCAGCGTCATCGGATGCCGGGGCTGTGCGGGCAGGAAGTGCCGCAGCTCCACACCGTCGTCATCGTCGAGGTGCGCGAAGATCCGCTCGGACGGGGTACTCACGCAGCTCAGTCTGCCATACCAGGTCATGCTGTCACCGCCGAATCACTCGGCGGTTATTTCTGAGCTGGAGATATGCGACGAGAACCGTCGGATTGGTAGTGGCAGTAGTCGAGAATCGGGCGTCTGGCCAGCGGTGAGGGGAGGGTAATATTAGCCTCGTCTTCTCGTTCCCACAATGCGGCAAGCCTCCTCCCAGCATCTCTCGCAGGTCTGCCAGAGCCATTCCATGTCACCGTCAGCGCCCCGGGGATGGATAGCGCCGCACAGGCACCGGATCGGCTCGCCTAGCGGCACATGGCGATCTCGCCGATCAATGGCATGCCGATGTTCGGCAAGGGGGAACCAGACAAACGGGCGGGAAGTCTGCCCATCCACCGTGTACATCGGCGAGGTCTCCCCAGGTTCGGCTCGTCCCAATTGAGCGGCACCCAGAGCCGGGGAGTTCACCGGAGAGGCGCGGTTCGGGGGGCCGAATGCTCGGCTGGTACGTCCCTCGCGCTCGGGGGCAGGGCAACGGCAAGGTCGCTTAGCGTTCAGTGATCGTTACTTGAGGTAGTTTCCCTATACGGTGCGGGCCCACTACCACACCAATATCACTGAATGTCTTGGACTAGTAACGTTAGATGGTAGTACTACCGCACAGTAAGACCGCATCTGGACTCCTCACCCAGCACAGGCTCTCGCCGAGCGCCATTCGGAGCCTAATCGCAGTTTTGGGGTGCCCAGAACCGCCATTCGGAGCCGAATGGCTGTCCACGGTGCGCCAGAACCGCCATTCGGGGCCGAATGGCTGGGTGAGGTACCCCGTGGACCGTTGTTCGGAGCCG
>JBQTGW010000366.1:0-2802 GCA_052390495.1 Pseudonocardiales bacterium | reverse complement strand
GCGGGGGCCGCCCCGTTGGGCCCCCGGGCGCCGCCCGGTGGGGGGGGGGGGGGGATAACCCACCCACCGCCACTCACGGGGCTGGCCAGTCCTGCCGGTTGTCGCCGCAGTGCCCCCGTTGCTCGCGGGGCTGGCCCTGGCTCTGGCGGCGGCGATCGACGGCGTGCAGGCGGACATTGTGGTGATGGTGCCCGCGGTGACCGTGGTCGCGCTCGCGGTGGCACTACTCGGGACCTGGTGGACGCGGCACCGCAGCCCGGTGGCTCCCGCACCGCTGATCGTGCTGGCTGGGTCCGCGCTGCCGCTGCTGGCGCTGGCACCGTCGCTGCGTCCGATCCCCGGTGCGCTGGCCGTCGCGGGGCTGGCCGTGGTGCTGTTCGCGCTGTGGGGCGTCCCGCGCTGGCGCCCCGACCTGTTGCCCCGGGCCACGGGGGCGGTGGCGGGCGGGCTCGGCGTGCTGGCCGGGTTCGAGGCGACCGCGCTGGCGCTGGACGGCGCGCCGTGGGCGGCGACCCTGCTCGGGCAGGCGATCGTGCTGGCCGGGCTCGCCGCGGTGGTGCGCAGCCGGGCGATACTCGGGGTGGCCACCGCGGTCGCAACGGTCGGCTGGTTCGTCGCACTGTTCGTCGCGGTGCCGCCGCTCGCCGTGTTGACCTTTCCAGCGCGGCCGTTCCTGGTCGGGGCGCAGGCGGACGTCGGTGCGCTGGTCATCGGGGCAGGCGTGGGGTTGCTGCTTGCCGGAACGGCGCTGGCCGGGCCGTGGGCGGCGCACCGCCTGGGCCTACTGCGGGCCAGCAGGCAGCACGCCCCGCTGTGGGTGCTGGAGGGGCTCGGCGTGCTCTACGGCGCGACGGCGAGCACGGTCGCGGTCGCGCTGCTGGTGTTGCCCAGCCGGACCGGCTTCCTCACCGGACACGTGGTGGTCACGGTGTCCTGGACAGTGGCCGCGCTCGGGTTGCTCGCCAGAGGACTGCGCTCGCTGCCGATCCGGGCCGCCGGGATGAGCCTGGTGGGCGCCGCAGTCGCCAAACTGGTGCTGTTCGACCTCAGCACCCTGGACGGCGTCGCCCGGGTGGCGGCATTTCTCGGCGCCGGGCTGGTGCTGCTCGCCGCAGGCACCCGCTACGCTCGGCTGGTCGCCGAAGCCGAACCAGACCCAAGTTAGCTGGGTACGGGATCAGGAACCGTCCGGAGCGTCGAGCCCCATCGCGGCCAGCAGTGCGGCCGGACCCTGCGGCCGCGGGGAACGGATCAGCTTCTGGTACCGGGGCTCGTACTTGTCGACAGCGCCGAGGGTCTCGGTGGTGAGTTCGGCCCGGATGCCGCGCTCGCGGTGGCAGAACCGGATGAACGCCCGCAGCAGGTCGGGGGCCTTGGCCAGGTACCCGACCTCGGCGACGATCTTGCGGGGAATCCAGTCGGCGAGCAGGATCTCCACCGCCGTGGGACTCCAGCGCAGCGGATCGCCCGGTCCGTAGCCGGTGCCGAACCACAGCAGCGACTCAAGCAGGCCGCGGTGGTCGGCGTCGTCGAAACCGGCGCCGGACGGCGCGGCGAGGAATCGCTCGGTCAGCCCGGCCAGCGCGGCGTCGTCCCATTCAGGGCGCTGGTACCCGGAGCCACCCTCGGGCAGCATCGCCGTCATCCACTCGACGAGCGGGCGGCTGGCTGGCCAGGTCTCGGACTCGAACGGCGGGAAGCTGATCGCGCCGAGCTTGATCGCCTCGGTGATCCGGGCCCGGGCATCGGCCGGGTCGAGGTCGCGGGCTTCGGTGTCCGGGTCGTCGCTGATGGCGAACATCTGCTCGACAAACTCATCGACAGATCCCGGCACCACGAACGCGTCCTTGACCAGCGTACCCATGTTGTGGTCGATGTAGACCGCCGCGGTGATCTCGTGCCCGCCCGGCAGCCGGGCACCGATCACGACGTTGTCGCCGTCCCTGAGCACGTGCACGACCTCGACCACTCGATCCGAGGGTGCGGTATCGGTGAGGTCGGCGAGCCAGCGCGGGAGGGCATCGGCTCGGGAGGTGATCTCGCGGCTGACCCTGCGGCGCAGCATGTCGTCACCGGAGAACGCGGCAATGAGGGCCAGCAGCGCCGACGTCTCGAGCAGGTCGACCTCGAGGAAGGTCTGCACGAGCTCGTCACGGGACGGCACCTCGGTCTCCGGCTCCGGATCGAACGGACCGTGGCGGCGCGGTTCGAGCGCGGCCAGCAGCGCGCTGACCAGCGCGAGTATGGCGAGCGGGTGCTCGTCGGCGAGGGCGGTGGCGACGTTGCGCATCAGATCCGGCTCGTCACGACCTGCCCGCCGCTGCGGCGGGGTACGCCTGGCCTGCTTGCGGCCAGCCGGGCGTCCCGACTTCTTGCGATTCGTGCGCTTCGACACCCTGCGTAGGGTAGTACCTGCCTACACCGCGCCGTGTACCGCCGTCGGGGCTGTTCTTCCGGGTCGGCCGCCTGCGACGCTTGCGTTGCCCCCGAGCGGCCCCCGCCGTTCGGAATCGCGACGGACTCGTGCTGCCCCGGCACCCTCGCTGACAAACTCCGGGCGCCGTAAGGTTTCCGCGCGTGGGCAACGCGACCGCAGACACCGAAACCGTCCGGCTCACCGAGCAGGAGTCGCAGGCCAATGTGCATGCCGTCCTGCAGCTGTGCGCCAGCGGGAAGCTGCGCTGTAGTGAGAAGACCCGTCGGCCGAGCGCGGCGACGGTCGCCGCGGTCGCCGAAGTGCTGTCCGCCGGGGACTTCCTGCCCGATGACGCGATCGCCGCCTTCGCGTGGCCGCTGCTGATC
>JBQTGW010000365.1:0-21807 GCA_052390495.1 Pseudonocardiales bacterium | reverse complement strand
GTGGGCGGGCGCTGACTACCGCTACGAAGTGCTGCCCGGCATCGGGCACTGTATACAGCAAGAGGCACCGGACGAGACCACGGCGCTGCTTCGGGGGTTCCTGCGGAACCCCCTGTGAGTGGCGATGGTGGCTATAGCAACGATTGCCACTCACAAGCGGCGAAGCCGCACTGTGAGTGGCAATCGTTGCTATAGCCACCATCGCCACTCACAGGGCGCTAGCCAAAAAAGATGTTGCGACGCTGGGTGAGCACTCGATACAGGGTCTGCTGGATGGTTTCGCGGACCTGGTCGGTCAGGTTGAAGACCAGCATCGGGTCTTCGGCGGCACCCGGCTCATAGTGGTGGGTGTGGATCGGCTCACCGAACTCGATGTACCACTTCGAAGGCAGTGGGATCGCCCCGAGCGGACCCAGCAGCGGGAAGAATGGCGTCAGCGGGAAGTAGGGGGCACCGAGCAGCCGGGCCAGCGGCTTGATGTCGCCGATCATCGGGTAGATCTCCTCCGCACCCACGATGGCGCACGGGATGATGGGCGCCTTGGTGCGCAACGCGGCGGAGACGAACCCCCCGCGCCCGAAACGCTGCAGCTTGTAGCGATCGCGGAAGTTCTTGCCGATCCCCTTGAACCCCTCCGGCCACACGCCGACCAGCTCCCCCGAGTTGAGCAACCGTTCGGCGTCGGAGTTACAAGCCAGCGTCTGGCCTGACTTGCGCGCCAGCGAGCCGAGTAGCGGGGTGCTGAACACCAGATCGGCACCGAGCATGCGGAGGTGTCGCCCGGCTGGATGCTGGTCACGCAGCCCCACTGCGGTCATCAGCGCGTCCAGCGGGAGGGTCCCCGAGTGGTTGGCGACCACCAGCGCACCACCCTCGGAGGGCACATGATGCATACCGATCGTCTCGACCCGGAACCACTTGCGATACAGCGGACGAAGGAGCGGAAACAGCACGTTGTCGGTGAGATCGGAGTCGAAACCAAATTCATCGACGTCGTAGTCGCCGCAGACTCGCCTGCGCACGAAGGCCAACAGGGTCGCCAGATCTGCATACCACTGCGGTATGGCCTGCTCACCGGACTCCTCCGGCGGCACCACTTCAGGAGCCGCTCGCAGCTCACTGGCAGCTGCACCGTCGTCGGGACGGTGCAGCTGAATCACACGCGCTTCCGGCATCTTCGTTACCACCCGTCCATGACAGGCGGCCCTCTACTAGAGGCGGTCCTCCACTACAGGAGGCCCTCTACCGCAGCCGGGCCGCGAGTGCGAGCAAGCCCCGTTCGGCGGTAGCCACCCGGGCAGGGTCGATCGTGGGCCGCAACTGGCGGCCACGAACATAGTCATCGAACGCCTGGGCGGTGGTCCACCGAGGCGTGAAACCGAACTCGGTACGCAGCAACGTCGTGTCCAGTACCCGGCCGAAGTTGATGAACTCGATCTGCTCCGGGGAGAAGTCGACCAGTCGGCTGCTGCGCAACAGCTGACCCACCGTGGACACCGCCGGTTGCGGAATCGGAGCCGGGATCCGACCAGCGCGGCGGATCGCCTGGGAAAGCAGCAGCACCCCGGCGCCTGCGACGTTGAAAACCCCCGGCAGCCGCTCCCGCGTAGCCCGCTCCAGCACGGCTAGCGCGTCCTCCTCGTGCAGCAGCTGAACCCGGGCGTCATACCCCAGCGTGGTCGGCACAATCGGCAGCGAGAAGTACCTGGTCAGGGCGGTATCAATCCGAGGTCCGATGAAGTTGGCGAAGCGCAGCACCGTGACGTCGACGTCGGCACGCCGCCGATCGAAACCACGGATGTACCCTTCGATCTCCACCGCGTCCTTGGCGTATCCGGACGACGGCAGGCTCCTTGGCTCGTCGCGCTCCGTGAACATCGCTGGATCCCGAGGGCTAGCACCGTAGACGGCGCTGGTGGACTTGACCACCAGCCGGGTCACCACCGCCGACTTCTGGCACGCCGCGAGCAGCTGCATCGTGCCGATAACATTCATCTCTTTCATGGTGCTGCGGCCGCCCGATTCACGCGGGTTGGCACTCATCGCAGCGTGCACCACCGTGTCGACCTTGGCCGTGGAGATCACCTTGGCGATCAGCGGGTTGCGGATGTCAGCACGGACAAACTCGGCGCGACCCATCCGTCGCAGCAGATCCCGACGCGGCGGCACGGTATCCACGCCGAGCACACGGTCGATACTCGGATCAGCGGCCAGCCGGGCGGCCAGATGTCCGCCCATGAAACGGCTGACCCCGGTGACCAGGACCGTGCAAGGTGCCATGCTGCTCCCTGGGAACCTCTCCTTCGCGCCCGACCGCTGAAGATCACTTCTTCAGCTTGCGACGCTGCACCCGCGTCTTGCGCAGCAGCTTGCGGTGCTTCTTCTTCGACATCCGCTTGCGGCGTTTTTTGATTACCGAGCCCATGTTCACCCCATCATCGCTGTCGTGTGCCGAGCGCCCGGCAGCGAGTGCCTGAAGACGCGAACGAACACCCAGGCTACCCGGGTTCAGTCCGGCGTCCTGCGGCCGGTGGCTTCAACCCGCGTCGAAGTACGCCTTCTCGAGGTAACCGTGCACGGCGTCGGCCGGAACACGAAACGAGCGCCCGACGCGCACCGCGGGCAACTCGCCCGAGTGCACCAGCCGGTAGACCGTCATCTTGGACACTCGCATCATCGCGGCCACCTCGGCGACCGTGAGGAACTGCACCGGGGCGACTTGCTCGTTGGTAGGCATGCGTCATCGCGTCCTCACCACGTCGCGCTCCGCAGGGCTTCCCCTCCCACGGTCGGACGCACTTGTAGGAGATGACAGTAGCGGGACGGGTGGTGCCCATGCGACTGGAGTTTTCAGGGTGCAGGGTCCTCAGGTGCAGGGTCCCAGTGCGCGCGGCCGAGTTCGACCGACCGCTCCCGCGCTGCCTCGATAGCGGCCAGCAGGGCAGCGCGCACGCCGTGGCGCTCCAGCTCCCGGATCGCCATGATCGTCGTGCCGCCGGGGGAGGTCACCGCCTCCCGCAGCAGCACGGGGTGCTCACCGGACTCACGCAGCATCCGAGCCGCCCCGACCGCGGACTGGGTGATCAGTTCGGTCACCATCGGCCGGGGCAGCCCGAGCAGAATGCCCGCGTCGATCATCGCCTCGACCAGATAGAAGAAGTAGGCAGGCCCGGACCCGGACAGCGCGGTGACCGCGTCCTGCTGGTTCTCCGGCACCCGGACCACCCGGCCCACACTGCCGAGCAGTTCCTCGGTCAGTTTGAGGTGCGCCTCGGTGGCGAAGCGACCTGGTGACACCGCGCTCATCGCCTCACCGACCAGCATCGGTGTGTTGGGCATGACCCGGATGACCGGAACGCCTGCTCTCAGCCTGCGCTCGTACAGCGCGGTGGGCAGCCCGGCGCACAGGCTCACCACCAGCGTGCTCGGGCCGATCAGCTCGGCGAGCTCGGCCAGCAACGGATCAATGTCTTGCGGCTTCACCGCGACGATCAGGACGTCGGCCTCCTGGGCAGCGGTCGCGGTGTCAACCGCGCGCACCCCATAGGTCTGCTCCAGCGCAGCCGCCCGGTCGGGATAACGCTCAGTAAGCATCAGGTCACCCGGGCTACGGCCAGCGTCGATGAGCCCGGACAGCAACGCCTCACCGATCTTGCCTGCACCCAGGACCGCGATCGTGGTCATGGCGGGCAGGGTGCCACAGCACGCGGATCTCAGCGCCGCGACACGACCGCGCGCAGGAAGAAGGCGGCATTCGCGGGTCGTTCGGCGAGCCGCCGAACCAGGTAGGGATACCAGTCGCAGCCGTAGGGCAAGTAGATCCGAACGGTGTTACCGCCCGCGGCCAGGCTGCGCTGCTGCGCCGGACGCACCCCGTAGAGCATCTGGTACTCGAAGCTACCCGGCTGGCGTTCGTACCAGTGCGCCCGCTGCCCGATGATGGCGATCAGCCGGGGGTCGTGAGTGGCGAACATCGGGTAGCCGGGTCCAGCCAGCAAGGTGTTCGCGCAGCGTACGAAGCTCAGCGCGACCTGGTGCGCATCGCCATAGGCCAGCTCGGGCGGTTCGGCGTAGGCGCCCTTGCACAGCCGTACCCGTGAGCCCTCGACGGCCAGCGCCCGGCAGTCATCGACCGTGCGGCGCAGGTATGCCTGCAGCACTGCACCGGTCGTGGGCCAGCTGCGACGCAGCTCGGCGAGCACCCGAAGGGTGGAGTCGGTGGTGCTGTGATCCTCTGCGTCGAGGGTGACGGTCGTCCCTGCCTGTTCGGCGGCGGCGCAGATCCGGGAGGCATTGCGCAGCGCCAGCTCCTCGTCGAGCCGCTGACCCACCGCCGACAGCTTGAGGCTGACTTCAGCCCGGGAAGCGAGGCCATGCTGATGCAGCCTGTCCAACAACTCGACGTACGCCTGCACGGTGGAGTCCACCCCTGCCTCGTCTCCGACACTCTCCCCCAGGTGATCCACGCTCACCACCAGACCCCCGGCCACCAGGGCAGCGGTCGCGGCCACCGCCTGCTCTGTAGTCTCCCCGGCCACGAATCGGCGGACGATGCTGCGGCTAATCGGGGCCGCGGTGAGGAACCCGCGTACGGCGGGACTATCGGCGGCAGTCAGCATCAACGAGCGCAGCACAAGCTGCACGCTAGCGTGTCCCCGGGAGCGCGCCCGCGCCGCTATGAACCACTCACAGGGCCGCTATGAACCACTCACAGGTGGAGCCGGGCGAAGAGCAGCGCTTCGGTCAGTGCGTCGCGGCGCTCTGCGCGGTTGCGAGCTCGCCGGGTGCTCACCTCTAGCACCACGGTGCCGGTGAACCCCTGCTCGGCCAGCGACTGACACACCTCTGCGCAGGGCTGAGTACCACGGCCGGGCACAAGGTGCTCGTCGCGGGGGGCACCGCTGCCATCGGCCAGATGCAGATGTGCCAGACGCGATCCCATCCGCTGCGCCATCGCCAGAGCGTCAACCTGGGCAGTTGCGGTGTGCGACAGGTCCAGCGTGTAGTGCGCATACCCGGTGTCGGTCGGGTCCGGTGACGGGGCGAAGCTGGACACCGTCATTCGGCCACGGCGCAGCGGAAACATGTTCTCCACAGCGACTCTGATCCCGCTCGATTTCTCCAGCTCGTGCACCTGCTGCTCGAACCCCGCGGCATAGCCCCGCTGCCAGCGAAAGGGCGGGTGCACCACCACGGTGCTGACGTCCAGTTCGCTCGCGGCCTGCACGGTGCGATCCAGCCGCGCCGCGGGATCGGCGCCCCACACCCGCTGGGTGATCAGCAGGCACGGGGCATGCATGGCGAGCACGGGCACCCGGTGGCGGGCCGCCAGTGCTCCCAGCGCAACAACGTCCTGGCTGATCGGGTCACCCCAGACCATCACCTCGACCCCGTCATAACCAATCTCGGTAGCCAGCTCGAAAGCCACGGCGATCGGTTCGGGCCATACCGAGGCGGTGGACAGGGCGACCGGGATTGAAGACTGCGTGGCCACTGCCTATCTACCGACCAGCAGCAGCGCTGCTGGAGATACGGTGACGAACAGGCCGACCAGCACAGCGATCACAGTCGTCTGCAGGTCCTCGGTCCGCCGGACGTGCCGGACCACCCACACCAGCCCGGTGATCACGGCTAGCGCTACCACCAGCGCCACCACCGGGATCTGCTGCCACAGCCACTCGCAGATCAACCACAGCGCGGCTCCCCCGACCACGCCGACCCCGATCTGAGTCACCATCATGACCCACTCCCGGACCGCAGAGGTGGGCTCGTCGACACCAGGCTCGTCGACGAAGGGCTCCTCAGCACTGAGCTCCTCGATCAAGGGTTCTTCGACACTGGGCGCTGCAACACTGGGCTTTGCAGCACTGGCCTTGACAGCACTGGGCGCTTCAATTATAGGAGCCTCGGAGCGATCCGGGGCCGTGTAGCCGGCTGCCCGGCCCAAGGCTGCTGTGCCGGCCAGAGCTATGTCGTCGGGCGCCGGAGCGGGTGCATTGTCGACCCCCCAGTCCTGCCGGGGAACCGGCCGAGTAGCAGTGCCCAGCCCGGCGACAGGTTCGGCATTACGCGGCTGATACTCAACCGGTGGAGCCTCCACCGGACGCTCGGGCATGGGGCGCTCGGGCATGGGGCGCTGGGGCACTGGATCCAGCCGGGGAAACTCGTCGGTACTCGGTCCGCTGGACAGTGCCCTGCCATTGAGCGGCTCGGGCCCGGGACCGACCGGCGGCAGGCCCATCCAGCTGTCCTCGTGGAGGTCGGCGCCGCTCAAATAGGAACTACTGGGGTATGCCTCCTTGGGACCGCGATCATCCCAGCTGCGGCCGACGAGGTCGGCGTCTATCCAGTCGCGGCTGTCGAAAGCCTGCGGGGTGTCGAAAGCCTGGCGGCTGTCGAAGGCATGGGGGCCTCGATCACCGAGGCCCGATTGGGTTGGCAACCGGTCGACGACGGGCATCGGAACGTCATCGGTGCGGACTCGCTCACTGATGGACCGCGGACCGCTGTCGTCGTCTTCCGGAGCTCGGCGACGGCGACGGCCACTCGACGGCGCCACCTCACCGTAGCGGGCAAGTAATTCCGCCACGCTGTGCTGGGTCCGTTCACTTGGCTCGCTACTCCGACTCATGATCCCTCACCGTGCCCCCCCGGGCCGCTGTACGTCCAGTAAGCCGAGACGGGCGGCGCCTCAGCTGCGCTGTTCGGTCGATTCCAGCCAACCAGTCCAGCCTCCGCAAGATCACACCCTCCCGCAACGCCCACGGGCACAGCTCTAACTCATCGACGTCCAACGCGCGCATTGCGGCCTGCGCGACCAGAGCTCCGGCGACAAGCTGGTGAGACCGGCTGGCGCTTACACCCTCTAGCTCGGCCAAGTCGTCCGCGGACATCCTGGAGATGAAAGCGATCACCTGGCGAAGCCCCGCGTCAGTAAGAGTACGGCGCACCCGCAGTCCGGCCGAAGACGGGGCCGCGCCGGTGAGCCGGGCCAGCGACCGGAACGTCTTCGACGTGGCCACGACGCGGTCTGGAGTGCCTGCCGCGCGCACCGTGCGGGCCGGGCCGGCCAGCACAGCTGCGATGTGTTCCCGCAGGCTGTCCAGTTCGCGGCGGCGTGGCGGGTCGTTCGTCAGGCAGGTCCGGGCCAGCCTGCCCGCGCCCAGGGGCAGAGACACAGCCACGTCGGGTTCTTCATCGATCCCGCCTGCGATCTCCAGCGACCCCCCGCCGATGTCCAGCATGAGCAGCCGCCCGGCCGACCAGCCATACCAGCGGCGAACCGCAAGGAAGGTGAGGATCGCTTCCTGCTCGCCGGAGAGCACCTCGAGAACCACCCCGGTTTCGGCCTGCACCCGCCGCAGCACCGCAGCGGCGTTGGAGGCGTCCCGCACCGCCGAGGTGGCGAAGGCCATCAGGTCCTCGCAGCCCAGCACGGACGCCGAGTTGACGGCGTCGGCCACGGTGCTCACCAGTTGATCACTTCCCGCGCGAGTGATCTCCCCGCGGATGTCGATCTGCTCAGCCAGCCGCAGCACCGTCTTCACCGAACTCTGCGCCATCGGATGCGCCCCATAGTGCGCATCCATAACCAGCAGATGAACGGTGTTGGACCCCACATCGAGCACGCCTAATCGCACAAGAAGCTAGGCTACCTTACCGTTCCAAAGCCGTCGCGTTGTCGCCCAAGAAGTATCACCTCGGCGGTCATGAGCGCCGAGGTGAGTTCACTCGCCCTGGACAGCACCTAATCGACTACTCGTACCCAGTACAATACTTGACCGCCGTATTCGGTTTCGTGGTGTCCTTCTTTCCGGACCTGATCAAGCCCAGTAGTCCGCCGCGTGGCGCGAGGCCAAGCCGCAGGCGTGCCTCGTCGGGCATCGCCAGTCCGTCGGCGATGCGTTCGAGCACGTCAATGGCGCTGACCACGCGGTTGCCGTTCACAATAATGCAGACGGCGCCCTGTGCCATACCGGTCGCAGTGCCGATCCGGGTCTGGCTGGCGCCGGTGTGCTTGCTCAGGATCCGGAACAGGGCGCCGATGTCGCGGTGGTCCAGGGCATTTCCGGTGTCGTCGCGCCGCCAGAATGCCTCGGGGATATGGAGCGGATCCAGCGCGCTTGATGCCATTTGCTGTGCTCCTGCAGGGGGGAGGCCAGTCGTGCGGTGAGCCTACCGCGACGTGGTGAGCGTGGTGCGTCACCCAGGGTCATACCGCCTCGCTATAGCGCGGCGGGATTGGCAGCGACCCGCCTGGTCTACTGAAATGCTAAAAAAATTACTTCACTCCAGCTCGTTGAAGAAGCAGGAAGCGCTCGGCCAGTTCGACCTGTTCGGTGCTTGATGTTCTTGTTGACCCACTCGTCGGGGTTCAGCTCGGGTGAATAGGGTGGCGGTGCGGGCGTAGGTGAGGGCGGGCGGGTCGATCTGTTCGCCCCAGGCGAGTTCAGTGACATCGGCGGTCATTTGTTCTAGTACCGCGTCAGTGACGTTGGTGGTGGCGCTCCAGTGCTGGAACTGGGCGGATTCCTCGGCTGCCATGATGATCTCCTCGCGGAACGGCGCACCCTGGGCGTCGCAGCGCAGGATGCGCCGACTGCCCCAGACAACAGCAGTGTCCTGGCTTGCGCGCTCCTGGCTAACCCTGGAGGGGCCAGCGTCGTGGCCCCTCCGGGTGGTCGTACCAGACGTGCTGGCCATGGGGTGTGGCGGTGATGCCGAAGCGTTCGTAGGAGGGTCGGCCTTCGTCGTTCCAGAACGTCGCGGCCTGCTCGACGCGGTCCCAGAGCCGTTGGGGGCCGTACTGGCGGACAAGGTAGCCGCGCGGGGTCAGGGTGGTGACGGCCTCGGCGCGGGAGCCGTCAGCGGCGAGGAGGAAGACCGCAGGCCGGCCATCGTCGTCGGTCATGCGGCCGTGGGTGACGCCGACCAGCTGCCACTGGACGATGAATCCGAACAAGCCGTGGGTGTTGACGGTAGTGGGATCGATCGTGGTCCATGACTACATGGCGGGCAGGTCTAGCCAGGGCCATTGTGGGTCGGCAGGTTCGATGTCGTGGCGCATGGTCATGAACCCGGCCCAGTGCGGGACGAAACGACCGGTGGCGGTGCCATTTCTGTCCACGGTGAGGCGGACTATGGTGCCGCCGAGCGGGCCGTGGATGTCGGTGAGGATTACTGCGCCCGGTGCGGCTTGGGCGAGCCACGCGGCCGGGATGGCGGGCACCGCGCAGGTGGCGATGATCCGGTCGTACAGCGCACCCTCCGGGTAGCCAGCCTCGCCGTCGACCGCAGCCAGGGTCGGGGTGTGACCGTTCGCGGCCAGCCGCTCGCGGGCCAAATCGACCAGTTCGGGGTCGATGTCGACGCTGGTGACCTGGGCGCTGCCCAACCGCGCGCACAGCAGCGCGGCGTTGTAGCCGGTGCCGGTACCGATCTCCAGCACCTGGTGCCCGTCGGCGACGTCGAGTTCCTCCAGCATCTCCAAGACCAGCGACGGCAGCGTGGAGGAGCTGGTGTAGGTCATCCCGATAGCGGGTCGCAGCGCACGGGAGAGCGGGACCGGCATAAGTTTGGTGATCAGCGTGGTGTCGCTGTAAACGGCGTCGAGCCACTCGCCCCGGCGGGAGTCATCCACGCACAGCACGGCTGGGGTGTCCTTGTCGGGGTAGTAGGACGGCACATACGGGTGGCGCCAGGTCCGCTCGAACACCTCCCGCCACGCCGGGGTCTGCAGGATCTTCTTGGCGGTGAACTGCTCGGCGAGGTCAGCGAGCCGGGCTCGGGCCCGTCGCTGCTCCTGCGGGCTCAGGTCGGTGGGATAGTTCACGCGCGGGCTCCGGATTCGAGGAGATCGGCCAGGGCCGAGGTGATCGGGAAGCCGAGGGCGTCTTCGAGCCAGCCACAGGCCCCGAACGGGTTGCACTCGAACATGATCCACTCCCCACCGGTGGTGACAGCGAAGTCGAACGCGCCGAAGGACAGATCGAACGCTCGCGTCGCCACCGAACTCAACAACCGACCACGCCCTATACTCGGCTACCAAACCCCAGCAGAAGCCTTCGCAGACCTCCTGGCCAGCTCAATTGCTTCCACCGGTTGACACCGCCAACGGTTGCTATGCGTCGTATTTGTAGCCGAGACCGCGGACAGTGAGCAGGTGATGGGGAGAGGAGGGGTCGGGCTCGATTTTGGAGCGCAGCCGTTTGATGTGGACGTCGAGGGTCTTGGTGTCGCCTACGTAGTCCGCACCCCATACCCGGTCGATCAGCTGGCCGCGAGTCAGCACCCGTCCCACGTTGCGCAGTAGGTACTCCAGAAGATCGAATTCTTTGAGCGGCAGAGCCACCTCCTGGCCTGCGACGGTGACCGTGTGGCGCTCCACGTCCATCCGCACCGGACCGGCCTCGAGCACCGTGGGCGCCAGCCCGTCTCCTTCGGCCTCCCCGCCGCGGCGCAGCACCGCGCGGATCCGAGCGATGAGCTCACGGGCCGAGTAGGGCTTGGTGATGTAGTCATCGGCGCCGAGCTCCAGGCCGACCACCTTGTCGATCTCACTGTCCCTGGCGGTGACCATGATCACGGGAACCCCCGAACGGGAGCGCAGATGCTTGCACACATCGGTACCGCTCATCCCGGGCAGCATCAGGTCAAGCAAGACGATGTCAGCACCGTTGCGGTCGAACTCCTCCAGCGCTTCGGAGCCGGTGGTGGCCACCGCGGTGGTGAAACCTTCCTTGCGAAGCAGAAAGGCCAGCGGGTCAGCGAACGACTCTTCGTCCTCGACGATCAGCACCCTGGTCACAGGATTCCTTTCACGTGCTCGGTTCTCAGCGAAGGGCCCAGTGCCCCACCGACGGCATCGGCCATCAGATCGCCGTCGGATTCAGGTTCAGCCGGATGCGCGGGAACTCGGAGCGTGAAGGTGGAGCCGGTGCCCGGCCTGCTCCACAAGCGCACGTCACCGCCGTGGTTGGCGGCGACATGCTTGACTATCGCCAGCCCGAGCCCGGTGCCGCCGGTCACCCGGCTACGCGCCTGATCGACCCGGAAGAAGCGCTCGAACACCCGTTCCTGGTGCTCCGGTGCGATGCCCAGGCCGCGATCGGTGACGGCGATCTCCACGAACCCGTCCGCCTGCCGCCTGCTGACCGACACCGGGCTGCCCGGCGATGAGTAGGACACCGCGTTGTCGACCAGGTTGGACAGCGCCGTGATGAGCAGCGTGGCGTCACCATCGAGCAGCAATCCGCTCGGCGGATCGACGGTGATCCGGATGTTGGCCGACTCGGCGGCCAGCCGACACCGGTCCAACGCCTCCCGCACCACCTCGTCCACCTCGACGGTTTCCAGCTCGGGAAGGCGCTCGGCGCCCTGCAGCCGGGACAGCGCGATCAGTTCGGTGACCAGCGCACCCAGCCGGGTGGACTCATTGAGAATCTTGGTGCTGAACCGTCGCACCGCAGCCGGATCGTCGGCGGCATCCAGTACCGCCTCGGCGAGCAGCGCCACCGCTCCGACCGGGGTCTTCAGCTCGTGGCTGACGTTGGCCACGAAGTCCCGACGGGTGGCCTCCAGCCGGACCGCGTCCGATTCGTCCGAAACGTCGACGACGGTGAACCCGTCACCCAGTGGCCGGACCTCACCCAGCACCGCGGTGGGCCCGCGTCCTGACCGGGCGCCCTGGGTCAATGGGGAGAGGTCGACCTGGACCACTTCGCCGCTCGCCAGCACCTGCTGGGCGGCTTTCCACGCGCGTTCATCCGGGCGTTGTCCCCGGACCAGACCAAGTTCAGCCGCGGGAGGGTTGTACAGTACCACGTCTCCCACTTTGTTGATCAGCACCACGCAGTTGTGCGAAGAGAGCACGACACGCTGGACGAGGTCGGCGACGGCGGGGCCGTGCGGGGTGCGTCGAGTGTCGTTTCTGGTCCCACGGCGACCGACCCGGAACCCGAGGATCCCGCCGATCAACAAAGCGCCAATCGCGGTGAGCACGACGGCTAGAAGGGTCACACTGGAATCCTAAGCAACTGACCCGGTGACGTCCCTAGCGTTGGCCGACCCCAGGTGACGAGATCGACGTGCCACGAAGGAGTCTTCTTCCGCCGTTCATCGTCGGTTCACGGGATGGTTCACGGGCCGGGCTCTTTCGGGGCTCTTGGCGGGCACTCAGCGGCCCTGGTTTGCCACCGTGGCGATTGCGTCGGCCGCAGCCTCCGGGTCGAGGTAGATCCCACCACGGGTCACCGGCAGCAGCCGCTCGTCGAGGTCGTAGCGCAGGGGGATGCCGGTCGGGATGTTGAGCCCGGCGATGGTCTGCTCGTCGATCCCGTCCAGGTGTTTGACCAGTGCCCGCAGCGAGTTGCCGTGCGCGGCGACGAGCACGGTGCGCTCGGCCCGCAGGTCGGGCACGATCGACGACGTCCAGTACGGCAGCATCCGGGCCACCACGTCGGCCAGGCATTCGGTCACCGGGACATCGATGCCTGCGTAGCGCGGATCGCCGTGCTGGCTGAACTCACTGCCCGGCTCGATCGGTGGGGGCGGGGTGGCGTAGGAGCGGCGCCACTGGGCGAACTGCGCATCGCCGTACTCGGCGCGGACCTGCGCCTTGTCCTTGCCCTGCAGCGCGCCGTAGTGCCGCTCGTTGAGCCGCCAGTCCCGGTGCACCGGGATCCAATGTCGATCGACGACGTCCAGCGCCAGGTTCGCGGTATTGATCGCGCGGCGCAGCAGCGACGTATGCAGCACGTCGGGCAGCAGCCCGGCCGCACGCATCAGGGTGCCAGCGCGCACCGCCTCGTCCTCGCCCTTACCCGACAGCGGCACGTCCACCCAGCCGGTGAACAGGTTCTTGGCGTTCCACTCACTCTCTCCATGACGGAGCAGTACCAGCGTGCCGAGGCTCATGCCACCCAGCCTGCCAGGCCACGGCGATCCCCACGCGGGTGACCCGCGTGGGGGTGCAGTCCGCGCTCACCGCAGCCGGGGTGCCCGCCCCCACCGTCGCGGGACGCCAGTAACCGCGCACCCCTCGAACGGCCCTGTCCGAAAGTCCGGTCAACGCCTACGGTGGCGACCCGATTTCTCATCTCTCGAATGAACTCGAATGAACTGGACAGGTAATGCGCGAACTTGCGCTGCGGCTCCATGACCTCATCGTGGCCAGCGATCAATACCGGCATGCGGTGGCGGCCGCTCTCCAGGTGGGCGTCCCCGAAGCCGTGACACTGGATCACGTCTATCACGCGGGCCAGCTGACCCCCACTGCGATAGCCGATCGACTTAGCATGACGACCGCGAGCGTGACGGGGTTGCTGGATCGGCTGGCCGACTCCGGGTACCTGGTCCGCAACCCCAACCCCCGCGATCGACGCAGCATCCTGATCACTCTGACCGACGAAGGACAGCGCGCCCTGCAAGCGTTGTTCGACCTGTTCGTCAAGGACATGGAACTCGCGCTGTCCGGATCCGAGCCGGTCGAGCGGACGCCGGGCCTGGAACAGCTGCTAGCGCGGGCTGCCGCAGCGCTGCACCAACGGGCCAACGACTCCGCCGGCTTGGCCAAGCTGCTGGCCGCCAGGCGAGGCCGCACCCCGTCCGGGGGCACCCCGGAACCCGTGGATCCCCGAGATAACTCATCTGCCTAATTAGTTGGCAGCTACGATTCTTCTCGGCGCGGCTTTTTATAGGCCAAATGGCGGCATGAACGAAGATATCACTGAAATTAATACTCCGAATGGCCGCTGGTCGTAACTACCGAGCCACGCATATATTAATACCTGACGGCGATGTTTCCGGACCCCTACGGAAACTTCACCGTCGCCGTAGGGAACCGCTGGCCGACGCCCCTCCCCCGCCCCCCGGGACGGACGTTCGGTCAGCGGTTCCCTACTCACAGCCCCCCAATTTAGGGGCTTTGATTATGTGGCCGCATCGCGACATGCTGTCCGGTGCTGGGTGTCGGCGATGTGGTGAGCTGTCGCCCTGCGATTGTCGGAGCCAGTTGGCTGCGAAACCGGGAATTGCAGGTACCCTGGCCCTGTGAGCAGCCACTATGTTCCTCGGCTCGCCGACGAGCTGATCGCTGACCTGCTCGCGGAGTTTCCCGCCCTGCTGCTCGTGGGGCCGCGGGCCAGCGGCAAGACGACGACGGCGGTCCGGCAGGCCCGCAGTGTGATCCGGCTCGACCAGCCCCGGGAAGCGGCCGTCGTCGAGGCTGATCCGGACGCCGCCCTGCGCGACCGTGCCGAGCCGGTGCTGATCGACGAGTGGCAGCTCGTTCCTTCGGTCCTGGGGGCGGTCAAGCGCGCAGTCGACACCGCTCCCCGACCAGGCCGGTTCATCGTCACCGGCTCGGTGCGCGGTCGCCTGGATTCCCCGACCTGGCCCGGGACCGGGCGGTTGATCCAGGTCGACATGGGCGCTCTGACCAGGCGCGAAATCAACGGTACCGAGCTGCACCGGCCCCCGTTCCTGCTGCGGATCGCGGCGGATGGCGCTGCGGGCCTGCAAGTCCCGGCCCAGCCGCTCGACCTGCGCGACTACCTCGAACTCGCACTTCAGGGCGGCTTTCCAGACGTGCTCGGGCGGACCGAACGCGGCCGCATGCTGTGGTCGAGAAGCTACCTGGACCAGCTGTTCACCCGAGATGTCGATCAGCTCGATGGGCGGCGTGATCCGGGCCGGCTACGTCGCTTCTTCGAGGCGTACGCGCTGAACACCGCCGGTGTGGTGCCATTGGCCACCTTGCACGAGACTGCCGAGATCGACCGTAAAACAGCGGAGGCGTACGAGGCGTTGCTACGTGATCTGTTCGTGATCGACACCGTCCCGGCGTGGAGCACCAACCGCCTCAAGCGGCTGGTGCGCTCGCCGAAGCGTTACGTCGTGGATCCCGGACTCGTCGCGGGTGCGCTACAGCTCACGGTTGACGCCGTGCTGCGGGACGGCGACCTGTTCGGCCGCCTGCTCGACACCTTCGTGTTCGCCCAGCTCCGTGGTGAGCTGCAGCTGGGCTTCCCCCAGCCGAGGCTGTACCACCTGCGCGATCGCAACGGCGACCACGAAGTCGACCTGATCGCTGAGCTGGACGCCCACCGGATCGTCGCCATCGAGGTCAAGGCGACCGCAGCACCGCGACTGGACTCGGCCCGGCACCTGATCTGGCTGCGCGACCAGCTCGGCGACCGTTTTGTCGCCGGCGTCGTACTACACACCGGCCCCCGCGTCTTCCCACTCGACGACCGGATCATCGCCGCACCCGTAGCCACGCTCTGGAGCTGAATCTTCAGAAGGTCAGGTGTCCGTGCTACGGGGTCAAGCTCACTCGGGATGGACAAGCACCCACACATCGAGATCACCCGTATAGCGCGGGTGGCCGTGCACGGCAACGGCGTAGCCTCCCACTACCAGGAAACGCACCTCATGGGCGCTCAAGAATCCGATGAACTCGCTGAAGTCGCGGTCGAGACGCATCCGTCCATCCATGCTGACGCTGGCGCAACAACTCGACAGCTGCGACACGCTCGACCCGAGGCCGTGCACGCCAGTACGCCGCATCACCCGACTTCTCGTGGAGTTGACGACGCGTGCGAGCTGCCGCATAACGAGATCATATGCCCTCGCGCGCAACTACCCACCTTCAGGCTGGGCACACAGCGTCGGAAGTGCGTTCTCTGGGTCCGCTTGCGCTGCAGCAGCGGCTGCGCAAGGGCACGGCTGCGCGGGCCACGACACTATGGACGGCACTCGCTTGCGTATGTACACTGTGAGTACGAGCTAGGAGGTCGTCCGTGTCCCAGGATATCGCTGAGCAGCGCGCAGCCCGTCAATCCAGGATCAATCTCCGCGCCAGCGCCCGCCAGGAGCAGCTGCTCAAGCAGGCCGCAGCGGCCACTGACCGCACAATGACCGACTTCGTTCTGGAGAGCGCAGTGGTCGAAGCGGAGCGCGTGCTCGCCGACCGCCGCTGGTTCCTCATCGACGACGAGCGGTGGGACGAGTTCCAGCGCCTGCTCGAACAACCCCCTCGCGACCTGCCGAAGCTGCGTGCCCTGCTGGCCCAGCCAGCTCCGTTCGCCGACGAGGAGTAGGCGTGGCGGGCACGCCCGGCCCCCCTCGGAAACTGACGAAGACCGATGTGCGGGAGGGGTTCGACAGCGGGGCACCGGAGCTCGACGAGTGGCTGATGCGCTACTCCTGGCAGAACCAACGCGCCAACAACGCCGTGACCTACGTCAGCGTGCTCGACGGGCGGGTGGTCGGCTACTACGCCATCGCGGTGTCGAACGTGACCAGCGCGGCGGCGCCCACACCAGTAGCCAAAGGGGCACCGAGACAGATCCCGTGCTTGCTGCTGGCACGGTTGGCCGTTGATCAACGCATCCAGGGCCTCGGCATCGGCGCAGGCTTACTGGCTGATGTGCTGAAACGCACCGTAGGTCTCGCGGACTCGGTAGGCATCCGGGCGCTGCTCGTGCACGCACGAGACGACGCGGCCCGGCAGTTCTACCTCGCTCACGCCGAGTTCCTGGAATCGCCGTCGGATCCGCTGCACCTCCTGCTGCCGGTGAAGGACATCGCCCGATCGTTGGTCCGAACCGGCCGACTTTGACCCTGAGTAAGCATGGCGGTCAGCCCAGGGCAACGTCATGTTCGCTTAACGTTCACCTGTAGCGACGTTGAGTAGTCACTGCTATTCCCACGACCCCTCGTCCCGATACCCTGGCCCCACCCCCGGCAGATGATCGTCGCCCGACCTGACGCGGTGGCCACGTGAACCACGATTCGGCTCCAAATAGCGCTCTACAGGGTGCTCACAACCGCGATTCGGCTCCACATAGCGGTCGGGACCCGGGCCCGGACTGCGATTCGGTTCCGAACGGCGCAGCGCCCGACACGGCATCCCCACCGCGACACGTCTGCGCGTCAGATCGGTGGACACCCCGCCTCAGTGAGCCCCGCGAGGCTCGCCTCCTTGAGGATCCGCTCGCGATCGCGCCACCAGGAGTAGTAGGCGCCCTTGTAGCCCAACGCGACCGCGTGCTTGAGAAACGGGTTGTCCGCGTAGTTGTTGTCGTCCTGGCCGTCTCCGGCCACTGTCGGCAGAGCGACGCGATAGTGCTCAGACACCGGGACGTACTGTTGGATCCATCGGATTGTGTTCACCCATCGGCCGTCAGGGCGTTCGATCGTTTCGGGATCTTCGGGTAGATCCGGGGAGAAATAGTAGACCGGGCGGATGCGCCCCTCCTCGTCGAACCAGAACTGACGCTCGTACTCGGTTATCGACTCGCACCGGTCGAGAGGCTTCAGGAAGATCTGGCTCCTGGCCGTGTTGGACTGCAAGCCGCGGATGACATTGCGGCCCGCCGACTCGGCAGCGAACCGGATGCCCAGCGGCGCATGCGGGAAGACCTGCAGCCCGAGCGTGTAGCCGACCACCGTCGTCGGCAGCTCCAGGGATTCGTCGATGGCTCGCTTGAGCGTGTCGATGGTCTCACCGGGCAGCCCGAGCAGCAGCTCGGTGGTGATGCTGATGCCGCGATCGGACAGGAGCTTCGTCACCCGGCGGACGTCGTCGATCGTGTAGGCGAGGCCGACCCGGCCGCGCGGTGCGTCCCAGACTGCCAAGTTCTCCCGACACATGTGCTCGGCCGACAGCGAGACCCCGTTGCAGCCGGCCTCCGCCAGCAGGTCCCCGAGCTCCTCGTCGAAGGGCACCGGGTGCGCGTAGATCCACAGCCGGAGCTTGCGCAGCGGGCCGTCGCTGCGACGCCTGCGGGCGATGATCTCGCGGAGGACCTCCTTGCTGTGGGTGGGCATGATGTTGAACTCGCTGTCGGTGGTGTGCACGTCGTAGATCCCCTGCGAGACCAGTGACTCCAGCTCGTCGACGACGGCGTCGGCGGTCCGCCGAGCGACGGCCGAGCCCTTGGCGTCGGGCTCGACGCAGTGATTGCACGCGAACGGGCAACCGTTCTTGGTGAGCAGGTTGCCGAGCCCGCCCTTGTCGTAGTACTCGCGGTTGTCGACGCGATACGGCACGCCGGATCGCCGCAGGTAGTGCGCCCCGATGCGGCGGCCGAGGGTACTGCCTGCGACCGGATGCCCAGCTCCGTCTGCTGGCCGGACGGTCCGCCCTTCGTACAGGAGGAGCCCCTGGACGGTCTCAGGCGGCCGTCCTGACGCCAGCGCGTCGGCCAGCTCACACAGGATCACCTCGCCTGGGCCCTTCACACCGTAGGGGACCTCGAAGTACTCCATCGCTGCGTACGGCATCGAAGAGAAACCCGCACCCCCGAGCACGATGGGGGCGCTGGTTTCCGCGCGGATCGCGTCGATCACCGCCAGATGGTCGGGCAGGAAGACGCGCTGCTCCTGGGGTTGCACGCTCCCCGTGTTGCGCAGCGTCACCCCCACCAACATGGGATCGCGAACGGCGAAATACTCGGCGAGCTGCCAATCGGTCTCTCTGAACGTCAGATCCAAGACCTCCACGTCGAAGCCTGCGACCTCCAGATGCGAGCACAGGATGTCCAGGGCATACGGCGTGACCCCCGGCTTGACGAAATTGGGATTGACGAGGGTGACCAGGCCCCTTGAGGTCGGCAGCGTGATCTGCGGCTGGGCGGCGATCATGACGGGCTCCTCAGGGGCTGACACGTTACTGGGACTCCACGGCGCGGAGGTCCTTGCGCAGGATTTTGCCGGAAGCGGACTTCGGGATCTGGTCGATGAACTGCACTGCCCGCACCTTCTTGTGCGGTGACACCCGTTCCGCGACGAACGCCATGACGTCGTCGCCGGTCAGGCTGTCAGCGCCAGGCTGGCGGACCACGAATGCCTTGGGTACCTCCTCGCCTTCGGCGTCGCGCACGCCGATCACGGCCGCATCGGCAATCTTCGGATGGGTCAGCAGCAGGGCCTCCAGTTCTGCGGGCGGCACCTGGTAGCCCTTGTACTTGATCAGTTCCTTGACCCGGTCGACGATTGTGACAACACCGTTCGCGTCGACCGTCGCGACGTCGCCGGTGTGCAGGTAACCCTCGGCGTCCAGGGTTGCCGCGGTGGCTTCGGCGTTGTGCAGATAGCCGAGCATCACGTTGGGACCCCGGCACCACAGCTCACCGAGCTGGCCCACGCCGACCTCCTGTCCGGTCTCCGGGTCGACGAGCTTGCATTCCATGTTCGGGACGGTGAACCCGACAGTGCCCACCGAGATGTCGTCGCGGTCCATGGGGATGGCGTGCGAGACCGGACTCAGCTCCGTCATCCCGTAGCCCTGCCGGACCTGGCAGCCAAGCCGGGCGCGGACCGCCCCGGCGAGGTCGGCGTCCAGCGGCGCGGCACCGGAGAACAGAAACTTCATCGCGGAGAGGTCGAAGTTGTCCACCATCGGGTGTTTGGCCAGGGCCACCGCCACCGGCGGGGCGATGTAGACCCGGTCCGTGCGGTGCTCCTGGATGGTCCGCAGGAACGTCTCCAGGTCGAACTTGGGCAACGTGACCACGGTGGCTCCGGAATACAGACCCAGGTTCATCAACACCACCATGCCGTAAATGTGGAAGAACGGCAGCACGGCGAGCACCCGGGTGTCCTGATCGACCTGGAGCAGCGGCCGACACTGCGCGATGTTCGCCACCAGGTTGCGGTGGGTGAGCATGACGCCCTTGGGGTGGCCGGTGGTCCCCGAGGAGTACGGCAGCACGGCCAGGTCGGTGGCCGGGTCGATGCTGACCTCGGGCACCGCCGCATCCTGGGCCAGCAAATCGGCCAGCGACGAGTAGCCGGGCGCACCGTCCAGCACCACCGTCTCGATCGGGACGCCGCTGAGCTCGATCGCCGCTGCGGCCCGGTTCAGGAACGAGGAGACGGTGCAGAGCAGCTTCGCCCCTGAGTCACGCAGCTGGCTGGCGATGTCGTGTGGGGTGTAGAGCGAGTTGATGGTGGTGGCGACGGCGCCTGCGCGCAGGATGCCGTGGAAGACCACCGCATAGTGCGGGGTGTTGGGCGCAAAAATCGCCACCACATCACCCTTGCCGACCCCCCGTGCGGCGAGTGCCCCAGCCATTCTGTGCACCAGAACCTGGAGCTGGCCGTAAGTGATCACCTGGCCAGAGACGCCGTCGACGAGGGCCTGGCGGTCCCCCACCACCTCAGCGAAGATCAACTCGGTCAGCGAGACAGCTGGGATCTCAACATCCGGGAACGGACTGCGAAAGGGCACCGAGGCTCCTCAAAGGGTCCACGCGACGAATCCCGCCACTGGGTAGATCAACTGAAGACAGCTCAACCAGGGCAAATCCTCGCTTCACCAGCTCCGTCCGGTCAAGGAAGGGGCCGACCGCACCTCCCGAACGGCCATGCCGACGCACTCCTTTCAGCTATCCCTCCAACGGATTACGACCAAGGTCTTGCGGTCGGGACGATCTACTGAGACGGTATCTACGCTCACCCCACCGGGGGCTGCGGAACTCCTCGGGGTTTGCCGAACTCCCAGTGGAGTGAGCAACGAGACGCAGTTCGACCACCCCCCCGTCGAACTGCGGCCCGCGAAGTCTCCTCGGGTGCCCCCCGCCCTGGGAACCGCGGGCACGTGGCGGGGCGACCCGAGTGTGCGACTCCCCCTCTCTCCCCGGGCCGCCCCGCCACCCCCCAACTTGCTCACCCGCCAGTGGTGGCGGCTTGACGTCGCCGCCGGTACCAGAGCAGCACGGCAGTCATCGGAACCGCTAATACAGCGGCGAACGGCAGCACCGCTCCGAGCGCTATGAGGACGACCCGGCCCGCCGAACGCAGGGCATCCCACCCCCCGGCGAGTCCGGACCCGAAACCTCCGGCTGCGGCCGAGGCTACCTCCGGCCCCTCCAGTCGCACCCGCACAGTGGCCAGCGCCACCTGGTCGGCCAGGGTCGCCGCGCGTTGCTGCAAAGACTCAAGTTCGGCTTGACGCCAGGTGAGCTCGGACTCGACCTGCACCACCTCACCGATCGTGACGGCCCGATCCAACAGTGCCCGGACGCGCTCAACACTGGCTCGCTGGCTGTCAATCCGGGCGGCCAGATCGACGGTCTCCTCGGTGACGTCCTGGGTGCCAAGCGTGCGAGAAGTGATCTCCCCCAGCTCACCCAATGCGGTGAGCGCGGCGTCGAGTTCCGTACTTGCCACCCGCAGAGTCAGGGAGGCAGCCCCGACTGCGAACTCCTCGGTAGCGACGAAGCCGCCGTAGTCCGACCCGATCAGCCGGGCGCGTTCGGTTGCCTCGGCCACGTTGTCGACGTGCAACTCCAGCGTCGCATCGCGCACCACCTGCCGAGTCGATACGGAAAACGGCCGTCCAGTGCGGGAGCCGGTCCCAGCCACCGGAGCCGGTACCACCCCGTCCGGCACGGCCGCCCGGTCCGGCGCGCCCCCGCTCGACGCCACCTCGCCCCGGTCCACCTCGGCGGCCACCGGCGCTGGGGTCACCGCCGTGTCGCCGCCGTCCTTCCCGGGCGACGTCGAGCACCCCGCAAGCGTCGCCACAAGGCACACCCCCACCAGTGCCAACTTTCTGCGCATCTCGTCCACCTATCACTCGTTCGTGTACCACACAGTTACGGACGGAAACGAGGCGGGGTGGCGTTGCCCCGTGAGGGGCGTTGGTGGCTATAGCGACGATCGCCACTCACGGGTGCGGCTGCGCCGCCCGTGAGTGGCGATCGTCGCTATAGCCACCAACGCCCCACACGGGGCCACGCCACACCGCCTCGGTTGCGTCCGTAACTGTGTGGTACACGAACGAGTGATAGGGGGACG
>JBQTGW010000364.1:0-5414 GCA_052390495.1 Pseudonocardiales bacterium | reverse complement strand
CCCAGGACAAGTTCGCCAAAGAGCTGGGATTCGACAAGCGGACGATCGGCAACGCCGAGCGCGGCGCCCATCCGCCGAGCCTGGCGCTGCGCCGCGCGCTGGACGAAGCGCTGGAGAACGTCTCCGACGCCCAGCGCTCCCGCTTCCTCGCCGCCATCGCTCAACGTGAGGGCGCCGCCGCCCCCGTTGTCCACGGCGCGACGCCCGTGGTCGAGTCCGTCGAACTGCTCCGCCGGACCGAGGCATCCGATCTCGGTCCAGCCACCGTGGAACAGATGGAAGAACTGGTCGAACGCCTCGGCGTCGAGTACTTCTCCGTTCCACCGGCCGAGTTCCGCGAAACGGTGCTGTCGTGGCGCCGGTACGTGACCCGACTCCTGGACGGCACGCTGACCCTGGGCGAGCGCCGTGACCTCTATGCGGTGGCCGGTTGGCTGACCGGACTGCTCGCCGAAGTGTCCCTTGCCCTCGGCGACGAGGCCCAGCCGCACTGCACGACTGCGCTCTCGTTAGCGCAAGAGGTCGGAGATGCTCGCCTCGCTGGATGGATACGTGGCACTCAAGCCCAGATTGCCCTCTACACCGGCAATCCACAACAAGCTGTAACCTACGCCCAGTCGGGCAGACTGGTCGCCCCGACTGGCTCCGCTGCACTGGTCCGCTCCTGCACGCAGGAAGCCCGCGCCAGTGCCCGGCTCGGTGATCGTGCGGGCACGCTGATCGCCCTGGAAGCAGCACAGAATGCTTGGAACAAGCTGTCGCAGCCACTGATTCCGAGTATCTATTCGTTCGGTGCCTCCTACTTGCCATACTGTGCCGCGACCGCCTTCGTCTGGATTGGTGACCCCGCTAACGCGCTTAGATCGGCAAGTGAAGCGATTGAGGCAACAAGCGGGACACCGGAGGCGCCAAATGGCCGAGTTATCTCTCGTATCGATCTGGCAATTGCGCTTGTGCAAGACTTCGAACTGGAGGAAGCGTCAGCCATCGCACTCCAAGCGCTGGACGTCTGCGCTCAGCGGGTGACACATACCGCTAGTAGGCGAATCGAGGAGCTTCTGGTGTCATTGCACCCGTTTACGGAGCCGTGCGTGGTTGAACTGAAAGAAAGGTGGCGGTGGATCTCCAGATAGCAGGTAAACGCCGCGCTCGTCACGGGCGGCAGTCGCGGGATCCGGCGCCCTATCGCGTTGAACTGGCTGCTGAGGCATGTTCGGTTGGCATTTGTGATCGTGGGCATGAAAATCTTAACCGGACGGCGGGAAAACTGCGTGACCATGGCGCGAAGATTTGCGGCGTTGTTGCGGACGTGGGTCAAGAGGGCGACGTCGAGCGCTTTATCGCCGAAGCAGCCGCAGCGCTCGGTCGGGTGGACCTGCTGGTAGTCAATGCAGGTTCGAATACTGGGGAACGTCGATTCCTTACCTCAACACCCCAGGAGTGGCGGCAGACCTTCGAACTTAACGTCGGACACGCCGCTCGCGCAGTCCGTGCCTGTGTGCCACATATGCAGCAGGTTGGTGGCGGCGCGGTGGTCATCATCGCATCGATCTCTGGATGGAAGCCCGCCCCTTACCCTCAGTACGGCTCTGCCAAGGCAGCCGAAATCTACTTCGCCATGGAACTCGGCCGTGAGCTGGCTTCCGAGCGAATCCGAGTAAATGCCGTCAGCCCTGGCTCCTTTTTTTCGCTTGGCGGTGACTGGGACTCCCTTCCGTAATCGGGCTCCCGAGCGTTTCGAGCAGTTCGTTGAACGGGATTTTCCGCTCGGCCGCCTCGGTACGCCCAAGGAGATCGCCGATGTAGTGACGTTCCTGCTGTCCGAGCGAGCGAGCTGGATTAGCGGCACCCACATCTGCGTGGATGGCGCCCAGGGTCGTCCTACACCCTCTGCCTGGTAACGGACTCAGCTTGGGATCGGGGGGATTGCCGCCGCTGCGTAATACCACCATTCACACTACCGACCCGGCCACCACCGTCACCGAACTGGAAGGGATATTCGGTCGCACGGTTCCAGCGGTCACAACTGCACGAGAACCCTTTTTCGTATGGCGCCCGTGCTATGAGGGTGCCGGAAGCTGCCAATGATATTGGCTGTTCATGCGGTCGAGCCAAATGGAGTGTTGTCCGTTGTGGACGGTGAGGCCGAATCGGTCGCGGGTTGGTTGGCCGAGCTGGCGCCATTGGTGGTGCGCGGTTTCTACATGGTCCCATAGTCGGGTGGGTCCGCCCTGGCGGACCGTGTGGGCGTCGTCTGCTGACGTGGTGTGGCATACCCAGGAGCCATCTTCTTGGGCGAGCCATGTCTCGGTGGGGTCGCCGTTGTCGGGGGTGAAGGTGAGATAATTCCAGCCTCCCCCCGGGACGGTGAGTACGGCGAAGAATTCGAACGGGCTGGACTCTTGCGTGATGACGTCGGCGGGCAGGCTGGTGCGCCGGGTGTCGCCTTGGCCGTCCTCAACGGTGCGAAAAACTTGGTCTGCAGCGTCGTGTCGGTTGAGCAGGCGAACGGGCATGAACCCGCCGAATTCGGATAGAAAATGGCCTTGCGCCATGCCGCCGGATTGCACGGTGAGCCTAGCCAGTAGGCCACCGCAGTTGCGCCGGTCCAGTGGTAACAGGATGACGCCCCCAACCCGTGTCTGTGCGATCCATTCATGGGGCACACAGGGGACCGCTACGGTGACGATCACCCGGTCAAACGGCGCACGGTCGCCACACCCGACCGTGCCGTCGAGGGTGACGAGGTGAGGAGCGTAGTCGAACATGGCGAGGCGCTCACGAGCATTTCTCACCAGATCAGCGTCGATGTCGATGCTGGTCACCTGGTCTGCGCCCACCCGGTGGCATAGTAGCGCGGTATTGTAGCCGGTTCCTGTGCCGATTTCCAGAATCTTATTTCCATCGTGGATGTCGAGCGCTTCGAGCATTAAAGCCATAAGCGAAGGGGCGCTACTGGATGAGCTTGACACACCGTTGACTGTCTGACCTTCGCGTGCGGCCTCTGTGAGAGTGTCGTCTCCGTTCAGTTGGGTGATTAAGGGATTATTGCTGTATACTCCTTCCGCCCATTGAGGGTCAGGGGATTCCACGAGTACCCAGCCGGAGAGTTCGGGTGTCTGCGTGAAATAGTAGGGGATGAAGGACCCACGGGGAATTTCACGAAAAGCGGCAAGCAATCTCTGATCCTGTACGACGCCGCTCGCGGTGAGCGTGTCGATGAACCTGGTTCGAAGCAAGTCGATATCAGTCACGGCTATGAACGTCCTTCCAGCGCGTCAGCAAGGGCACTGGTGATAGGCATTCCGGTTTCATCCTCGATCCACGCCCACTGGCCGTTCGGGTTGCATTCAAGAAACCACCACTGACCGTCCGGGTCAACGATGAAATCCAGTGCCCCAAATCGTAGACCCAGGGCATCGAGTAGCGCACTCACGGACGAACGTATGAGATCCGGAATTTCTATTACCGTGTACGAGATCGAGCGATAGTCTGACCGCCAGTCGACATACGCTGATTCGGACGCAGCGTCGATACGGGCGGCGAAGAAGCGACCATCAACGACGGTCACTCTCACTTCGTATTCTTTCGGTACCCATTCCTGAAAAATATGCATAGTCCGAGAAATGTTCGGGTCTGCGCACTGCTCTGCTGTGACCTTAGTTGTGAAGACATGCCGAAAACCGTTGTCGTCGGAGACGCCAGTACCGCCGAATGGCTTGCAAATGGCGCGATCTGCGCCGGTAACGAACGCCCGCGCCTTTTCTGGATTGTTGGTAATGAAGGTGCGTGGAACCCGAAGTTCGCATGCCACGGCCTTCCGTAGCTGAACTGGTTTATACTCCGCGTAGCCGATGTGGTGCGGATGATTCAGCCACTGATCCAAGGAAGCCAGGAGACCTCCAAATCCCATTCGAGCCTGGATGGCTGCCCATTGACGTTCATTCTCAGACAGGTCCGGGTGGAACTCGAATTTCGTGGGACGCCGATAGTAGATGCCCGTCACCTCGTCGAGCTCCAAACGGCGTCGGATAGTCTGCAACTGGCCTGACCAGTGGCCGTTGCAAAGTTCAGCATCGACGCTAAGTCTTTCAGGAAAGTCGGCGGCATCACATCGAAACAAAGGGACACCTCGGCGGTTGAGCTCATCCACAACCTTGTCTGCGGTTGGATCGAACTGGTGGGTAAGTATCAAGACAGACCCCGGTGCGCTCACCGGATCAGTCTTCCCGATGGTCAGTGTCGCTATCCCGGTTTGTGGTCTGACCATCGCCACCCTGGGTGACCGTGCTGGTCTTGCCATCCGTGTGCCTGGACAAGGGCACCATGTCTGCACCGTCGCGGATCAGTCCGCGCTGCGCGTCCTCGTCGTAGCCCAACTCGGTGGGATCGACGCGGGTCACCGTGCTGGGCGACACAGCCAGTGTAAGCCCGAACGGGCGCATCGCTGATGCGTGCTCTGGTGTGGTGTCGATGCGGCCGTAAGCAGGTCCCAACGGGAAGTGATCTGATGACGGAAACACTCCTACGCTGACTGAGTGCCCCCGTGATTTGTCAGACATCCGACGTACCTCCAATAATTGCCATGTCAAGTATTTTCTGCATCTGCTTACGCGCGGTGTCACCGGCCAGTCCATGAGCGATACCCGGTCGCCTCTGCGAGAAATCCAGGCCCAGGATTGCCGGATTGTCGGGCGGTCCTGCTGTGCTGGGTAGCGGGTCTGGCAGCATTAGCCGGGTATCAGCCCGCGTCGCCTGAGTGGCCGGGTCGTGTTTGGCTGGTAATCGAGACCTGCTGCGGTGGACCGGCTTCCACGGGGCCAGCCACGCGGCGACCCGGGTCCATACCCGGCGCCGTTCAGTTCGGCAATGCCGCCGCGGGCGTGGATTGCGTATCGCAAGACAACTCCGGCACGGGGGACCTGACGGGCAAGCCAGTATCGCGGCCCACACTCGATGACCGCACAGCGCTGGGTAACGTCCTGCACTCCCGGTCGTCATCATGTGCTCGGCTACCAGGTGCTCCCGGCCGTCGCGGGCGCTGGTCACCGGCAGCACCACGGGGAGGTGGTCATCTTGGGCTCCGGTCACAGCTTGTCCCGGAGGCGGTTGAGCATCATGGTGAGATCGTCTGCGGGGAGGTGGACTGCCAGGTTGGGTATGCCGTGGGGCAGCAGCACCCATTCGTTGTCCTGGGCTTTGATCCAGAGAATGGTGCAGTGGCCGTGTCCATAGCGGGTGCCACAGGCGCTGACCCGGGGTGAGCTGCTCTGGATAGATCGCGTGGTCGGCCGGATGTACAGATTCATCAGGCACTGCATTGTTACTTGTGGTGTCACCCATAACTCCCCCTCCGGGTCGGTGTTCCTGCCAGGAGCCAACCCGTTCGCGGGGGAAACCGCGGTCTCGGGTTG
>JBQTGW010000363.1:0-4527 GCA_052390495.1 Pseudonocardiales bacterium | reverse complement strand
ACCCGGCTTGACCTGGGGCGGGCGCCCGTACGCTGGTTGGCGGATCGGGCAGGTGTCCACCTGCCCCTGAGCAGGCCCGATGGGGCGCCCGCGAGGGACCCAGGTCAAGCCGGGTTTTGGGTGTCGCCATGACCGCTTGAAACCGCCCATCATGTAGATGGCAGGATAAATTCGGAGGTAACTGTCAAATGTAGCGAACCGGCCACGGATGTAACGGTGACGGCGATCCTGCAAGAGAGGGAGTCCGATGGTTGGAGTATTGCTGACGAGGGCAGAAAATCCAAAAGCTCGCTGAATGCAAATTCAATCTTCAAATCACAGGCCAACATACTGTGCCGGGATGGAGTATTCCGCACGTCGGGATATGTTGTGTTGGCCGTGGGTGGGGTAACTGGTAAGTCTGAGACCTATCATAGCAAGCCTGTCACCAATCCGTGTGGCGAGGATGATTAATGATGCCTGATAAAGACCCTGAGCTTGACAGCGACGGTTTCCCAACTTGTCTGTACCGTGTGCGGGCCGAGGTTGAAGCGCGGGACGGTGTCGTTGAGCGGATATCCAAAGGTAGATGGATTGTATCCAATCGGTCGGTGCCTAATTCTACTATCTTCATTTATTTTCACGACGACGGTTGGGTGGAGGTTGGGTTCGGAAGACATCCGGTCATGCTTTCCGCTCCGGAAGACGCCTACTCGGCAGACTTCGGGGATGGTGCGCTCACCGGCCTTGAATCTTCCGTAATAGGAATCCTTCATGGTGGGTACCGTGAGTGCGTGATACTGGACGATAACGACGTATTCGTCGGTGATGGATTCGAATTCGACTTTCCCGGACAGGCTGGTGGCAGGATGCCGGAAGTCGCGGGCGGGGCTAGGCAAATATGGTGGACCTACCCGGCGTGGCCCCGAAAGAGAGATTGAGCCGACGTCCGTGACGAGTAACTCCCTGCACCGAGCACCGCCGGACATCGTCGAGTGTGCCTGCACTTCCGCGAGTGACGGTGTCGTCATGAAGCTGGTGACCACCGGGCAGCTCGCCACCGAGCCCGGCAGGGTAGTGATCACGAGATATGGCGATGTGGATGTGGACAGCACCAAACGGCGCTACCCCGGCATACCGTGTCGTCCTACGTGGTCGACAAGATCTGTAAGCAGATGCCGTGCCTCGGGAAGGAGTGGTGGCGGTGAGAACTAGCGAAGACGAGAACACCTTCACGGTGTAGGTGTTCCGCGACGGTGGATTCTGGATCCTCGATGTCCCCGAGCTGACCGCCACCGGTCAGGCCCGAACACTGGCGACCGCAAAGGACACGGCGCGCGAGTTGGTGGCGCTGTGGCTGGACACTCCGATCGACTATGTGCGGGTGGTCATGGACTACAGCCGCATCGACCCAGAAACGCTGGAGATGGTCGTCGGCGCGCCCCGCGCCCAGGCCGCGGCTGATGAGATGACTCGTCGTGCGCCAAGCGCTGGCGGGAGGCGGCACGGCGGCTGATACGCACCAACGGGTTGAACCTGCGAGACGCCGCCGCGGTTCTGGGCGTGAACTTCAGCCGAGTTCAGCAACTGCTGAAGGACTGACCACATCTACTGGGTGCCCGAGGATCCGCGGCGTTGTTGGCGGCACAGTTCTGAGTAGCGGGCTCGTCCGGCGTCGGTGTGGCGCACTTCCGCCAGGCCCTGGGGTGATGTCTCGCCTACTTCGAGCAGGCCCTCCTCGATCAGCTCGGTGAGCACTTGGACCACGAAGGAGCCCAGCGGTTGGCCGAAGTCGACCAGGCTGCCGCCCTGCTGCTGGGCCACCCCACCGCGTTTCACCCGCCGCAAGGTCAACCACTCGAAGTGCTCTCCCAGGCTCAGCTTCACCGCGCCCGTACTCCTCCGCGTTCGTCCACCAGGGGAAGGCACCCAGCACCGGGGTTTGCGAGGAACAGCACGGCCACCGCCAGAGGTAGCCGTCCGGGGCTACGGATCCACGCACGGCCCGGCGCTGGGGCCGGTCCCAGCGTGGCCACCCCGGGTGAGATAAGGAACGGACCCGAAACCGTAGATCACAAAGTTCTGGGTAGCCACCATCGGGCGCATTGGCGGACAGCACGTCACCCGGAATGATGTCCTGATTCAAGGGCGGGCGCGAAGGCGTATTCGACGGCGCTGCGGCGTCTTTCCGGTCCCGCCACTGCGGGGTCGATGACGGTCAGGCTGAGCGCAGGAGCGGGCCGAGTCGCTGGTGGAGTTCTTCGGCGGCCTCGCCGTGCTGCCGGGTGGCGATGTGCAGGCGGCGCAGGTTCTCGGTCAGTCCCGCGGACCGCACTCCGCTACCGAGGTCGAGCACCTGCCTGCCTAGGGCAATTCCTTCGTCCCGGTCACCGTGCAGCAGCTCCAGCGTCGCCAGCTTGGCGGTACCCGTGGCCTGGCGGACCTGCGACAGGGTGCCCACATCAGTCAGGGCGGATCGCAGCTGGCTGATCGCCGCCGGAGCCACGGCCGGGTCGCGCAGACCCACATGGAACAGCGCGTACCCGTTGACGAACGCGATGTCGGCGAGGCTGGCCCGCTGGAAGGTGCTCGATCCGGGGCCGTCAGCCGGCTGGTGACCGGCGAAGTGGTCCTCAGCGGCCGCTATCGCCCGTCGGCACTCGCTGACCTGCCCGGCGGCGCCGAGCACGTCGGCGTGCACGGCGCTCATGTACGCCCGGCCGGTGCCGGCCACGCGGTCGGCGCGCACCTGCGCCAGCTCGATCAAACTCCGCGCGTCTTCGAGCTGATCCAGATCGATCGCCTGCGAGGACATACAGGTGAGGGTCTGGGCGCGCAGTGTCCAGTCGGCGGCCTGCTCGGCGCAGTACAGGGCGAAGTGATAGCACGGCAGCGCCGTCTCGTGGTACCCGGCATCGACGTCAGCGTAGCCTGCACCTTGGGCCAAGGAGCCCACCGCCGCGTACAACTCGTCCCGCACGGCGGGGTCCACCTCGCCATCCAGCAGCCCAGCGGCCCACCGTAGTTGCGCTGCCAGGGCGTCCCGGCAGGCACCGCCGCCGTAGCGACCCCGCCACGACCGGAACGTCTCAGCGGCGAAGCGGACGTGTTCGACGTCCGCGCGACCGACCCGCCCGGGTGGCGTCGGTGTGGCGGCCCGTGCCAGCACTTCACGGACCGGGTCGGGCAGCGCGGCAGAGATACCGGCCACGCCCAGCCCAGTCCCGGCACCGACCCCGCCCAGCAGGCGGATGAACTCGTTGCGTCGCGTTGGGTCCACCTCCCGGGCACTGTCAGCCAGCTCGCCAGCCTCTACCGTAGCTTGCAAGCGGCGGGAGTAGAAGCCGAGCTCAGCGTCAGTGTCGGCACCCAGCACGGTCCGGAACGCCGCCCGGTACCGGGCATTCGGCCAGGTGATCAGCCCACGCTCCAACTTGCTCACATAATCGGCATCGATCGCCGTTTCCTTGTCGAACAGCTTGTGGTACGCCGTGCAGACCGCCTCGGCCACCTGCTGCTGCGTCAATCGACGAGCCTGACGAGCCGCCAGCAGCAACCGATTCGGCACCGGCTCCGCCACCCCATCCCCCACGGCATTGCGCTCCTTTCCAGTCCGCATCCGGGTCCGCCGCTGACCACGGCAACGCGAGGTCGCTGACCAGTTCCGATCATCCAGTTCCGATCACGGAGCGTGTCAGCGCGCTGACAATACCGCTCGGGGACGACTCGCCATGCTCTCTTCGGCAAGTAACGACCGTGCGCTACGAATCCTCCTAGCAAAACGGCGGTCTCCCTGCAGGGCCACGCCAAGATGACGGACTGCGATAAGCCTGTGACGCCACGCCGCCCTCGTGTACGCGCCGCAGGGCGATCCAGTCGAGTAATTCAGCGCCAGTCAGCAGCATCGATCGACCTGCCGACGAATGCAATCTTCACAGAAGCGACTCTGCTCGGTGGTCATGCTCGCGGCCAGCACCTCAACGCCGCAGAGTGCTGTGTAGCGCCCTCGTGAGCGACCAGCTGCAATGATGTCGAGGTCGATGAGATGCTCGGTCAACGTCTGAGAATCGACCATCGTCTGGACGAGGATCGCCCTGGTCGCCCCGGTCACCGCGCGCCCTCGCTGTTTCGCCCGGTGACGCCGTGCGGGACCCGCTTGTCCCACCTGTGCTTAGGCAGGGTACGACGGGCTCTGGCCTGGACCATCCAGGCCACTAGCATCGCCAGCAGCACGAGTGCGCTCATGATGATCGCTAGCCACAGAACAAGTTCCCATAACTCTCCATTGAAAACCACGCCACAGAGCGTGGCCGATCAGACACAGATGTTTGTGTTGCGAGACAAGATCGTCCGGGTGGGCTAGAGCTGATCTAGGCTGGCCCGGCTGGCGAGCTGTTGTAACTGCTCGTTGTCCGGTGCCCGGGTCAGCAGTTCCCGCAGCATTTCGCGGGGTCTGATATCGCGGTAGAGCGCCACGGGCAGCAGAGCTTCCGCTCTCAGGTAGGCACGTACCGCCTCGTCCACCGGTCCTCCGGCGAGGGTGAGCGT
>JBQTGW010000362.1:0-1564 GCA_052390495.1 Pseudonocardiales bacterium | reverse complement strand
CCGCTGCGACTAATCAATCTCGATGCCGCTTGCGGCCAGCGGTGGGTGTGCGGCATCCTTGAAGGGCCAAGGCCCCGTAGGCCGAGGAAGTGAGCCCGGTACCCGTCCGGACGGTCGGCGACCGGGCCTTGTGCTGTTCACAGGTGGTCGCAGTCGATGACCGCGTTGAGGCGGAGGCCACGCGGCGGCGCCAATCGCCTTGGGCGTCGTAGCACCAGCCGAGCGTGTCGGGGATCCACAATAGGGGGCTCCTGGGTACTTTCAAGGTGCTCGTAGGTCAGGCCGCCGCGACTTGGCTGGCGCCCCGGTGCAGCCCGCCAGATAGTCCACAGCCTGGTGCACACTGCGCCGTCGCCGACGTGCATGCCCGCCGGGGCCAGTGAAGCCAGCCCCGTGCTCGCGGTCACCCCCACCGAATGGAGCACCTTCACCGCAGCAGCCAAGGCCGGGCACCTCGTCGGCTAACCTCTTGTCACCCCTCTTTGACGGTGGGTGGCATGCTTGGGCATTGTGGGGCAGCCGCGACGGGTTTTCTTGAGTCACACCTCAGAATTGCGTCGGCTGCCCACCGGCGGCTCATTCGTGGACGCGGCCGAGCGGGCGGTGCTGCGCGCCGGTGACGCGGTCAACAACATGGCCTACTTCGCCGCCCGCGATGAGCAGCCCAGCGAGGTGTCCCGCGAGGCGGTCCGGGCCGCCGATGTGTACGTCGCCATCGTCGGTTTCCGCTACGGCTCCCCGGTCCGGGACCGCCCGGAGCTGTCCTACACCGAGCTGGAGTTCGAGGTCGCCAGCGAGGTCGGCCTGCCCCGTCTGGTGTTTCTGCTCGACGACAAGACGCCGGGCGACGGGGAGCTGTCCCTCGATCCGGAACATGGACGGAGGCAGGCGGCGTTTCGCGCCCGGCTGCTCGACGCTGGGGTAACGGTAGCGACGGTGAACAGTCCGGAGCGGTTGGAGACGGCGGTGTATCAGGCGCTGGTCGAGCTGCCGCGGGCCGAGTCACAGCGGGCGCCGGTCGCCCGGGTCTGGAATGTACCCGCCCGCAGCGCCCACTTCACCGGCCGCGTCACGTTGCTCGCTGAGCTGCGTCGTTCACTTCTCGCCGGTGGCGCGACGGTGGCGTACGCCTTGCACGGCATGGGCGGAATCGGCAAGACCGCGCTGGCCATCGAGTACGCCCACCGCCACGGCGAGGACTACGACGTGGTCTGGTGGGTGCCTGCCGAGGAACCCACCCTCATTCCAGAACGCTTGGCTGATCTGGCCCGCGCACTGAACCTGGCCGCCGAGAGCGACCCCATCCCCGCTGCGGTATCGCGGCTACTGGGCGCATTGCGGAATCGGGACCGGTGGCTGCTGATCTACGACAACGCCGAGGCCCCCCAGCTGCTCACCCCATTTTTGCCTGGCGGTGTCGGCCAGGTGCTGATCACCTCCCGTAACCCGCGTTGGGGCGAGCTGGCCACTGCGGTGCCGGTCGATCTGTTCGACCCCGACGAATCCGTCAGCCTGCTTGTGCAGCGAGTACCTCGGCTGTCGGCTCCCGACGCGGCCCGGATCG
>JBQTGW010000361.1:0-6548 GCA_052390495.1 Pseudonocardiales bacterium | reverse complement strand
CGATTTGGCGAGTACGTCGCAGCACCATTCCAGCTGCCCGGCAGCGGCGTTGCGAGATATACCACCGCCGAACAGGACATCGGAACCCATGAAGAACTCCACGACCTGGTTGAGCTGGTCGACATGGTGGTCGTCGATCCGGGCGGGGACAGCGCTGCGGCGCAGTGCCCCGCGCACCAGGCCCGGTAGTTGCGCGGACAGCGCGCCGAGCGTGGCGGCGCTGGCATAGCGGATCAGCTCCTGGTCCCGGTCGAGCATGGCGTCCTCCGCCCAGGTCGGCTCACCTGTGACGATAGACGACGCGACGATCAGCGTCGCCTCACTCGACCGGGAACAGTAAAACCCCAGGTCCGCGTCTGACGCGGCGCCAAGCACCACCCGGAACGCAGACCGGTAGGCCGCACCGGGCCAGCTGATCTCACCTCGCTCCACCTTGGACACATAATCGGCGTCGATCCCACACCGTCGACCAGTCGCCCGCTCAACCACCTCAGCAACCATCTCGGCGACTTGAGCCTGCGTGAGAACCCGGGAGCGCCGGGCGAGTTGAAACGCCCGATTCGGACGAACGCTCATGGCCATCCCCTCTTTTCACCGTCGTTGTCGCGGACCCTATTACAGCCCGGCTCGGTCGGTCTGCCGGATAGCCAAAGAATGAGCACCTCCCCCAGGCTGCCTCACCATGTAGGGGAAGGATGCGGTGATCCTCCTAGAAAGTCTCCTAGTTCGCTCGCCGATCCGTGTCGGTTGCCGCTGACGCACGTCCACGCGAAGGTTGCCGCAAGACCGCGTTATCGAGTCGAGAACAACGACTATGAGACTCCACATGACAACGTGACCTGACCTGGCGACACCGTCCGCTGCGATACAGTTGGGAGATGGGAAGTGTTGCGTGGGTCGGCTTGGACCACGTACTTGCGACGACCCGCAGCATCAACCTACTCGGATCTCCTCGAACCAGGAGAAAGAAGGGAAATGATGGAGATGGGCAGTGACGGCAAAGACGACGGTGAAGACGACAAGGTGAAGGACGGTGGTAAGCATGACGTCAGCAGAGACGGCTACACCGGCAAGACGGCAGATGACATCGACGTGGACAAATACGGCACGGCTGACGAGTGACCAACCAGCACACCCTCGCTGACCGCCTCCACGCGAAGGGACAACTCCCCGCCGACTGGGACCACGCGTTCCGCTCGGTGCTCCGAGAACGGTTCATCCCGGATCGGATCTGGGTCGACGAGCACAATGACGGACACGATGTGGCGCTGGACCGGGCCCGCGAGCCGGAACGCTGGCGGGCCGCGGTGTACTCCGACCACGTGATCGTCACCCAGTTCGATGACGGCACCACGGTATGGCCGGACATCGGCCATCGGCCCACGTCTTCCTGCTCGATGCCCTCCGCCGTGCTTGGGATGCTCGATGCCCTCGACGTCCACAAGGGTATGCGGGTCCTGGAAATCGGGACCGGGACCGGCTACAACGCAGCATTACTCGCAGCACAGCTAGGGGACGACCATGTGACCACGATCGAGATCGACCCCGTAGTGGCCGGCCAGGCCAGTGATGCGCTCGCTATCGCCGGCTGCACGTCGACGGTGGTCTGTGGCGACGGAGCCGTCGGCCGACCGGCCGGAGCACCGTATGACCGGGTTATCGTCACCGCCGCGGTGAAGCTCGGCCGGGTGCCGTATGCGTGGGTTGAGCAAACCCGCTCCGGCGGGCTCATCCTGGTCCCCCTCAAGACCGACTTCACAGCCGGGCCGTTGGTCGCGTTCACGGTCGACCCGGACGGCACCGCCACCGGGCGGGTCGTGCCGATGCGAGTGGCGTTCATGGAACTGCGGGCTCAGCGCACCCCGGCTGCTGACTGGGACGGTCTGCGCTGGGACGACCCCGACGCGGATCTCACCCACACCGACGTCATGCCGTGGACCACACTGGGCAACGAAGCGCCTCAGTGGGCCGTCGCCGTTGCTGTGCCCTCCTGCCGATACGCCCTCTGGCCGCGCACCCCCAGCCGCAACCCGCGACACGGCGTCGCCTGGCTGGGCGACCCGCTCTCCGGATCGTGGGCCAGCGTCATCCCCAGCGACGTCAAAGACCGCTTCGACGTTCGCCAGCGCGGGCCTCGCCGCTTGTGGGACGAGGTCGAGAACGCTTACCGCTGGTGGGTAGCTCAGGGCAAACCCTCGGTGGATCAGTGGCGGTTCACCGTCTCACCAGACCGGCAGACAGCCAGCCCGCACTTACACTGAAGCACCACAGTTCAGCAGGGCGAAGCCAGCGCTCGGCGGCGTAGTCGACGCTGCACTGCGCAACTCAATTTGATCATGCATCATGTAACAGCCTAGGGTACGGCTTCGAGAGGAGGAGACATGGCGGTTCTGATAGGCCTGTTTGCGTTCGCCTTGCTGGCTAAAGTCCTCATCACGACAATTCATTCAGTCGTGTACTCCGTTGACACCCTCACCCGCTGGGGTAGGGAGTCAGCAGCGGTGTCAAGGTAGGGCGGTCCAGAAGGCGAGGTGGTGTTCGGTGGCATAATCGACCGGGCGGATTCCTCCGGGTCCGGGGGCGAGGGACTGTACGTATCCTGCGTCGCCGAGGCGCTCCCACGGCGGCAGATTCGGCCCGTTGGGGTCACCGGTGCGGGCGAAGTTCGCCCAGTACGAGTTCAGCTGCTCGGCCAGCAACCGCTGGTTAGGGGTGAATTCGCCGACGGTGCCACCGAACTCTCCGGTGCCCGGTTCGTCGAACTGGTAGAACACCTCGGCCGAGTGGTGCGCACCGGGCGGGAAGCCGGGCGGGAACTCCACAATGGGCGGCGCCTCGCCGTCGGCGAACTCATAGGCGTAGGTCGGGGTATGGGCGGCGAGCAATTGGTTCTGCTCAGCCGTGGACAGCGCCCACACCCGGTCGGTCACCACGGCTGACCAGGCGAGGCTGGGTGAGCCGTAGGCGTCGAGCGGGTACTGCGCCGTCACCTGCTCGGCCGCTGGGCCGAAAGCATCACGCAACAACTGGGAGTAGCCCTCCGCGGTGACCGGCTGGCCCACCAGGTCGTAGAACACCGCGGTGTAGAGCCGGTGCTCGTCGCGGGTGGCACCGGAGATCACCGGCACCCGGTGGAACCGGCCACCCCGCAGGGCCTGCACCGGGTCCTCCGGGAGAACGTCCGTGCCGTAGGCGTAGCGGGTGAAGCTCGAGGTGAGCGGCAGCAGGTCACGCGCCGGGAGCGCCCGCAGGCACGCCACGGCGGTGGCTGGATCAGCGCAACCCAGCTCGCCCGCCATGAACAACCCCAGCTCGTCCAACTCTGGCGGGGAGATCCACACCGAGGGCACAGCGGGTGAGCCGGGCATGATCGTGCCGGGTGGGTAGTCGTGCAACGCCAGACCGCTCTGCACCGCGGCCCGATGGAACAACCCCTGCGCGCTCGGCGAGGTCAGGTGCGCGGTGGTAGCCAGGGCTCCGTAGGATTCGCCGAACAGCGTGACATTGCCCGGATCGCCACCGAAGGCCGCAATGTTGCGCTGCACCCAGCGCAATGCGGCCTGCTGATCGGCCAGCCCGTAGGTGCCCGAGCCGTCCAGACCCGGATAGCCGAAGGCGCCGAAGATCCCCAGCCGGTAGTTGACCGTCACCACCACGACATCTCCGCCGAGGGCGAGCCTGCGGGCGTCGAAATAGCTGCCCGCCCCGTTGGCGCCGGTACCACCGTGGATCCACACCATGACCGGGAGCGGCTGGGTCGCGTCGGGGGTGGTGACGTTGAGGTACAGACAGTCCTCGTTCTCACTGGCGATGTCGGCGACGTGGGAGGCGATCTGCGCGCAGACGTTGCCCGGTTTGGTGCCGTCGCGGGGCTGCGACCAGGGCGCCACCGGCTGCGGGGGAGCCCAGCGCAGCTCGCCGACCGGTGGCGCAGCGAACGGAATGCCCTGAAAGAGCCGGTACCCCTCGGCCACCGTGCCGCGCACCGGGCCGGTGTCCGTGGTCACGATCACGTCTGGACTCATTTCGGTCCCCTCCTCAGCCGACGATGCGCACGCCGTCAGCACGACGACGCAGGCCAGAGCGGCCGCCAGTACCCGCTTCATCACTGCGGCTCCTTGCCGGTCGCGAGCGCGACCAGGGTCACCAGCTCACGCTCGTAGTGATCCAGATCGAGGTCGGGATCGGCGGCCAGGGCACGCAGCACTCCGTCGCGCAGCGACATGATCGCCACGGCCATCACCTGCGGGTCGAACCGCCGGAACTCACCGGCTTGCTGGCCCTCGTGCAGGAACTCCGCCAGCTTCGCCACGTCGGCTTCGGCTACCCCGGCCCCATGCAGTGGGCTGCCGTCCTCGCTGCGAGCGCTCGCCATGATGTCCAGCAGGGCGACCAGCTGGGTGCGGTGCAGACGCATGAAGTCCACGTTGGACTCAACGAAGGCGCGTAGCTCCTCCGTCTTCGTGCGCTGCGCCTGCATGCGGGGCAGCACGAACGCCGTGAACGCGCTCGTCACCTCGGCGACGACCTCGCTCATCAGCTCATCCCTCCCCGCGAAGTGATAGGAGATCAACCCGGTGCTGCTCAACCCGGCCCGCTTGGCGATCTGACTGAACGACGCTCGCGCGTAACCCAGCTCAGCGATCGTCTCGATCGCGGCCTGCACGATCTGCGCCCGCCGCGCGGTCTCGGTGAACGTTCGCTGCTGCTCGTCTGAGCTCTTTCTTGCTTGGATGAGCTAACTCTAGCACAGTCAGGCGACACGGGGCCGGACATGAACCCGACGGGCGGCTCCCCGATCGGCACACGGCGGTGTAGCTGATCAGTGGCTCAGCTCTCGAACGCGCGAAAGGTGCATGGCCAGCAGCAGGATCGCGAAGATCGCCAGACCGAGAATCCATCGCGGGTCGTCCACCTGGAGGTCAACGAACACCGGCTCGTCATCGGTTCGCCCTTTGAATCAGGGCGGCATCAGGGAAGAACCCGGGTGTGCCCTGACAGGGTCCCGCCACGCCCGCGAAGACAACCGCAATCAACGACGGTCAGGGTTCTGAGAGTGCTGCCGCCACAGCACGTAGTGGACCGGATGCGCCACCCACGATCGGATCGCCGTGACCGAAGCACGCCAAGTCGACATCCAGTTCGGCCAGCATCCGCGGTGACGTCATCGCCTGGGCCCGGTCGAGGTTGGACGGACCGAGGATCACCCATCCGACGCAGGCCGTGGGAGGTGCAGGGGCTATATGTTCGCCCGGCCATAAATTTACCGACCGGACGTGGAGGTGGGCAATGGGTGACGGGCATACGCACGAACCGGCGTCGGATGCGGGCGGTGCATCTGGCATGGACCGGTCCCGGCCTGTCATCGACCACGCCTGGTACGCCCCGCCGGAGGTACGCGGAATGCTGGCGGCGCTGGACATCGGCGGTCTGTATGTGCTGCTGGGTCAGGGTGGCGGGCTCTCGCAGCGGGAGATCGTACAGCGGACCGGGCAGTCCCAGTCCGAGGTTTCCGACATCGTCAGTGGTCGTCGGCGAGTGGAGAACTATGCTCTGCTGCGGCGTATCGTCGGGGGGCTGGTGATTCCGCCGGAATTCATGGGGCTGTCCTGGGGGGCCGGACGGCACCTACTGGGGACCGGAGGGCACCGGAGCCGCCGAGGTTAACGACCCCCCGGAGGACGAGGTGCTTCGCAGACACGCGCTGGCCCTGAGTGTGATCGCCGCATTCAGCCCGCAGATCAAGGGGATCGGCACGCTGGTCGATCCTTACCCGGTGCCGGGTGAGCTGCCACTGCCGTCGAAGCTGGACAGGTCCCATGTGACCAGGATCGAGGACAGGGCAACGGCAAGTTCGCCGACTGTCGTGTGATCGTCATATCGAGTCGCAGGTTGGGTGTGGGTTCACTCTGTCCGGAGCGGGTGCGCCGGGATCTCGGTCAGGTCTGGGTCTTCTCTGGCCACTGCGGGATCTTCCTGGTGCCGGGCCGGTGCCCCCTGATCGCTGTTTCGGCAGAGGAGGGTGCTCACCGGGCTGTGTTCTTCCGACAAGGTGATCAGGGGCTGGGCTGGTGGCTCGTCGCGCCGGGCACGGCGGTCACCGGCTCCGGAGAGTGGGAGGCCTGTGCCTGCCCGGTGTCATCGCCGGTCGATGCTGCCTGAGCATGGCCCCGCCCGCCCTGCCGGTCACCTGACGTAACGTGCAACTACAGGCCGCCACCATGCTGTGGTCCTGTCCTGTCCTCACTCCCCACCCAGGCGAGCATCCGGTTCGGGATGGCGCTCTGCGGGGTGCCCATCACAGCGATCCGGTTCCGGATGGCGGTTCGGTGCTGGACTCCGGACCGTGATTGCTCCGGAACAAGGCGGCGACGGGGAAGGTGATCGAGGACACCTCGGCGGCCTGGGGTCTCTCGGTGCCGCGAGCGAGGCATGATCGCCGGAAGTGGGGGGGGGGGGGGGGCGGGGGGGGAGCCGCCGAGAGCCCCAACCCCCCCCACACCCCGCCGGGGGGCGGGGGGGGGGAGGCGGCTACCAACAACCCCCCC
>JBQTGW010000360.1:0-3616 GCA_052390495.1 Pseudonocardiales bacterium | reverse complement strand
ATCACGGCAGGGGCGGCCTGAGTGCTCTGGCTGAGATCATGCGCCCGCAGCAGCTACCCAGCGAGGACGTCTGCGCGATCCGGCCAGGTCAGCACTCAGGGCGGCGCGAGGCACCTGGCCAGCTGGCCCCGGATGGGGGGTGGTGAGGGGGTGGGTGGAGCGGGGGCGTTCACGGGGGCTCCCCGTTCCACGGTGCATCACTTGGCGTCATGAGTACAACACAACCAGTGAACTTGACGTGGCCCTGGGGGGAGCGAGCTTCCTGGTCGCCGAGTTCCAGGGCTTCTGCAAGGAACTCCACGGGGAAGTCGCCACTCAGCTGGCTGCGATCCTGGCCCCACACTCCAGCTGGGGACGCCAAGCCATTCGCCTAGCTGCGATCACAGGCCGCAAGCTCGACCAAAGCAACCCGTCTCCCGACGTGCTGGGCCACGACTTCTCTATGTTCGACATATCTCTGTGGGACGCTTTAGAGGACCGGCACCCCCAGCGCAAGCCGGAGTGGCACGAAGCGCTGAAGACTCTGATCTGGGCGCGCAACGGCATCAACCACGACGATCCCGCCCAACTCGAGAAAGCCGCTGCCGCTGGGTGGGCCGTCGAGCCGCGTACCCTCGAACGCTGGCGCGCGGCGCTGGACGAGTTGGCTGGGGCCATGGATCATGTAGTAGGCGAGAACCTGCACGCCAATCTCGGTGTGCGACCATGGTAGAGAGGAGGCAGACCATGGAGCAGTTCCCCGAGCCCGGCGACCGTGTCCTGGTTCCTTTCGGCGGTGGTACCGCCGAAGCCACCGTGCTGGGCGTCGTCACCCTGGGCAGGTGGGTCCGCGTGGCCATCGACGTGGCAGGCTCCGACTACCCGGCCCGCTCGGTATTCGACGTCTCCGAAGTAGAGCCCCTGACCCCCGCTGCGTAACTTCGCAGCTGAGCCACCACAAGTTTCGTGGCCGACGAGTCCAGGTGCTGACCCGTTCATCGCTCATAACGGCGCAGCCGGGCGAGGGTCACCGACGGGGCCTCCTGCCCTGCCGCCAGTGGCAACGGCTCGGGGAGTTCGTCTTGGTCGTCTTCGGCAGGCCGGACGTCGCCAGCCACCCGCAGGCGAGCCAGCGGCCCGCGATCGGGGAGCGTCGGGTAGCACATTGAAGATGGGGGCCGGTGGGTGGCGCGGTCAGCGGGTGACGGTGGTGAGGAAGGCGTGCCAGGCGGGGGTGGGAACGGTCAGTGCGGGGCCGGTGCGGTCCTTGGTGTCGCGCACCAGCACACCGTCCGGCGTGGGCGCGACCTCGACGCAGGCGCCGTTCCCGTAGGTGTAGCTGCTGGTGCGCCAGCCGACCTCGACGCAGGCGCCGTTCCCGAACGTGTAGCTGCTGGTGCGCCAGACAATGCCGTCCGGCTCAGACGCGGCCATGATGATCCTCTCGATCCGTATAGAGCTCGGTTGCCAGGGTGGCAATCAGCTGCCTCGATTGTCTCTCACCCAGCGCGGTCCTGGCCAGCGCACTCAGGGTGTTCCGGTAAGCCTGGATCTCCTCCGGCCGCTCCAGGAACAGGCAGGAGGTCGTGCTCTCCAGGTACGCCACCGGCTCGAACTCGGCGAACTCCATGAAAATGAACGCCCCGGTCATCGCGGCGTGTGCGCCGATCGCGGCCGGCACCACCCGCAGCGTGAGGTTGGGGCGGGTCATCATCCGCAGCAGGTGGCGCAACTGGTTGAACATCACCGCAGGTCCGCCGACCGGCAGCCGCAGCACGAACTCGTGCAGGTAGAAGTTGAACTGCGGCGGCAGTGCCCGGGTGAACAGGCTCTGGCGGGCCACCCGGGCGGCCACCCGGTCGGCCACCTCGTCGGGCGGCACGTTCCCGCAGCGGCTGATCAGCGCGTGGGCGTACTCGCCGGTTTGGAGGAGGCCGGGCACGCCCGGTTCCTGGAACTCGCTGATCGTCACCGCCTTGTTCTCGTGGTCGATCAGTGTCACGAGCTGTTTGGGCAGGTGGGAGCCGTGTTGCTGCCACCAGCCGGGGTTGTGCTGCTCCCGGCACAGCGCCAGCAACCGGTCCCGCTCGGCGCCGGTGACCCGGCACACCGCGAGTAACGCCGCGACGTCCACCTCAACGCCGCGACGTCTGCCGTTGAGCAGCCGCGACACTTTGCTCGGGGTCCAGCCCAGCAGGCGCGCGGCCTGCTTGCCGGTCAGCTTGCAGCGCGCCAGCGCCCGGCGCAGTCCCGCGCTCAGCTCCCGGGTGCGTACCGTAGGCACAAGGTCTCTCACCATTACCTCCCGCGCGCACCTTAGACCACAATGCCGCGAGAGTTGCGCTGATCAGCCCAACATGTCTGTGCCGCACGGCGCTTGATTTCCCCGCTGGAAATCTCTTGCCTGCGATGGGGGTAAGTGGTTGCCTGATCGTCGGCGGGGCGGGCGGATCTCGCCGGAACACGACAGGGATACCCAATGGGCACAATCTCACCAGCAGTCGCGTACGTATTCCGGCTAATACGGACGGATCTGTACGGCCACCTGGACGAGACGGATTATCTGGCGTTCAAGCACGACGAATGGTCCCCCCAGGACGCGGAGGAGGCCCGGAAACTGATCTCCAACCTGGTGCTCGTCATCCGTGGACTGCTGATCGAACACGTGATACAGGACAGCGACGACTGCCTGATCTGCACATCACAATGGCCCTGCCCGGTTGTGACCACGATTCACACCCTCATCAAAGACCCAGAACACCACTTCACCACACTGCTCCGCAACCCAACCCAACCCTAACCGGCCGTAAGTATTCGGAAGTCTTGTGGGGGGGCATGCCGGTAGCCGGTGTGGCCGAGTTGAGCGGCCGCGCCGGGCGGGTGTGGATCGTGGGGGGTTTGGCCGGGGTGTGGTGGTTGTGCCCAGGTCTGGAGGTCTTCGGGCCTGGTGTTTCAGGGCGGGAAGGGTTCCAGGGCGGGGCCTGAGGGGGGTTTTCCGCTGGTGTGGCCGCCTTCGTCGGGGTAGGCGGTGAGATAGGTCAGCGGGTTCAGGCCGGTGATCTGGATGGTCGCGGTGACGGTCCAGACGCGGGCGGGGAGCCGGGCGGGGTCGTCAGTGCGGGAGCCGCTGGTGTTCTTGCGGGTGAGGGCGGGGCCATGGATCATGCGCTCGGCGGCGTTGTTGTCCAGGCTGATCATCGGGAAGTCGCGGTGCGTGGTCAGGCCGTCCCCTTCGCGGTCCAGGGTGGTGAGCGTTTTCTTCGCCGGTTCCTGGAGGCCGGGGGCGGGTCATCTGCTTCTTCCGCGCCTGGTCGATCGCGGTGGCCGCCTGGTCGAAGGCGGCATAGGCGTCATTGAGCTGGGTGCTCGCTGCTGTCTTGCCGGGCGGCGCGGTGGCCTGGTTCCACGCGGTCATGAGCTCATCGTGGGCGGTGTGGAGGTCCCGGATGCGCTCTAGCCGCGCATCGGTCCAGTACTTGAGCTGGGGGACAGAGGGACAGACAGAGACAGGGGGCCTGTCACGTTTTCCGTGTAAGCCACGGAATAGCTGATGCAGTTAGTCTGTCATAGGGGGAGTCGTCCTGGGAAGAAGACTGCCAGAGTATTCAGGGCTGTTTTCCAGCCTTGTGTTCCCGTT
>JBQTGW010000359.1:0-4765 GCA_052390495.1 Pseudonocardiales bacterium | reverse complement strand
TGCGGTGTGGTCCTCCGGTCATGGGCGCCGCGGGTTACGCGGCAAGGACACAGTGCTCGGCCAGGCTCGGTGCCCGCGACGGACGCCCGGCTCGCACCGGACTCACCGTCCCGACCTCAGTGTTGTGACAGGTGTTGTCAAAGCTGGCACTCGACGGACTCGAGTGCCAATGCCGTGTTTAGCACTCGCACCCTGCGAGTGCAAGCGAGGACCCCATGGAGTGGCCGGCTGCCCACTCCAACTCACGGCCCGCATCAGCCCAGGCTCAGCGCGATAACCAGCACGATCAGCACGATCGCCCCAGCCAACACCAGCGCCAGAGGGACGATCCAGCGATTGGAGCGATCACCACTGGCGAACGGCGCAGGCTGGGCGGGCGACGGGTTGCGCAGCCGCATCGGCTCGCCAGGTGGGGGCAACGGCCGACCAAGTGGAGGCGACGGCCGACCAGGTGGTGACGATGGCCTGCCAGGTGGAGGCGACGGCCGACCAGGTGGTGACGATGGCCGACCAGGTGGCGGCGACGGCCTACCTCCGACGGCAGGCGGGCGCGGCGCGGGAGATCCGGGCTGGCTGGGCCAGCCGATGAGCGAGGCCCGCGCGGCCGCGACGATCTCGCGGCAGCTTCCGAAGCGGGCCACCGGATCCCGAGCCATCCCGCGGCGCACCACCTCATCGAACGCACGGGGCAGCGGAGCCAGCGAGCTCGCTGCGGGCACCGTGCCGCCGAGATGGCCCTGGATCACTTCCGAGACCGTGCCGAGGAACGGTGCCCGGCCGGTGAGGCAGGCAAACAACACGCACGCCAGCGCGTACTGATCGGTGCGCGGGTCCACCGGTGCACCACGCAGGTGCTCGGGCGCGGCGTAGGTGGGCGAGCCGAGGAAGTCGCCCGAAGAGGTGCGATGCCCGGTGGCGCCTCGACGGGTCAACCCGAAATCCGCCAGGTAGGCGTGCTCGAAACCGGCCGACTCGCGGGTGGTCACCAGCACGTTGGCCGGCTTGACGTCCAGATGCACCAGGCCCCGGCCGTGCACCGAGTCCAGCGCGTCGGCGACCTGGCCGAGCAGCGCCAGTGCCCGGGGTGGCGCCAGCGGTCCACCCTTGATCAGGCTCGCCAGGTCGGCACCTTCGACGTAGCGCATCGCGATGTAGAGCAGCCCTTCGGTCTCGCCGAAGTCATAGACCGGCACGACGTGCGAATGATCGATCGCCGAGGTATTGCGGGCCTCGTCGGTGAAGCGCTCGCGGAACTCCGGATCCCCGCTGAGGTGCTCGGCCATGACCTTGAGGGCGACCTTACGACCCAGCCGGACGTCGGTCGCGCGGTACAGCACGCTCATCCCGCCCTTACCGATCACCGCTTCGACCTGGTAGCGGCCGAGGCGGCGCCCAGTAAGGTCGGCAGACACGGTGCGGGAGCCTAGTCTTGCTACTGAGGGTCAGCTTCGCTGCGCCAGGCTACCCGCATGCAGCCAGGACACGAGGGCCCGCGGGTTACGAGTCTGGGTGAGCACCTGGCCGGGTCCGGCGAAGTCGAAGACCAGGCCCTCCCCGTTGCGTATCGACTGCCCCATCCCCTGGCTGAGCGGCCGGAGCCGGGACTGCACCACATCGGCGTAACCCACGACGTGTCCGCTGTCGACCGTGAGGTATTCCCCGGCAGGCACGTTCAGCACGTCCAGCGCCCCGTAGCAGGACACCACCACCTGCCCTGCGCCGGCGACGTGCAGCAGGAAGCCGACCTGGCCGCCGAACAGGGATCGAAACCCGCCCCAACTCCGCGTCAGCTCCACCCCGGCCGCGGAGGCCAGCCAGCACCCTCGGCGCAGGCACCAGCCCGGCGCGCCGTTCAGTTCGATTACGTGCAGGTCCCCCGGCAGGGCCGGGGCGACGTCCACCCAGCCGCCGTGGGCGGGGGCGCTGTAGGTGTACACCAGCTCCGACTCCGCGCCCAGCACCGCGCGGGCCAGCGAGGTGAGCAGGGCACCCTGGGGCCGAGCCTGGACACCGACCCCGTAGCTGGTCGCGAGCATCGCCCCGGACTCCACCTGCACCGCCTCGCCAGGCGCCAGGCCCAGCCGAGCCACCCCGAACGACGGCGTGTGCCGCGTGTGCACCTGCACCCCGATCATCACCCTCCTGCGCACCCTGGCCAGGGCTGTGAGTCTGGCAGGCAGTGGGGCAGGTGCCCGTCCGGTGCCGACCTCGGCCGCAGGCCCACTACCTGGACCAGGCACGATACGCCCCGTGAGAACCCGATCTGTCGACGAGCACGCCCAGGTGGTGGCTGCCCTGCTGGCCGCCACCCCGGTCGTTCGGTTGCCCCTGGTGCAGTGCGCGGGCCTGGCCCTGGCCGAGGCGGTCACCGCGCCGCTGCCGCTGCCGCCTTTCGACAATTCCGGTATGGACGGCTACGCGGTGCGCTCGGTGGACATCGCAGGCGCCAGCGCCGATGCGCCGGTGACGCTGCCGGTCACCGAGGACATCCCGGCCGGGCGCACCGACTCGCCACCGCTGCAACCGGGCACCGCGCATCGGATCATGACCGGCGCTCCGATCCCACCCGGGGCGGACGCCGTGGTGCCCGTCGAACTCACCGACGCCGGGCGCTATCAGGTGCAGATCTTCGCACCCCGGTCCCCCGGTGACAGCGTGCGAAGGGCAGGCGGGGACGTCGCGACGGGGGACGAGGTGCTGGCGGCGGGCACGGTACTGGGTGCGGCGCAGCTCGGCGTCGCCGCGGCGGTCGGCCACCCCGTGCTGCCGGTGCACCGCAGGGCAAGGGTGCTGGTGCTGGCCACCGGCTCGGAGCTGGTGGCGCCCGGCCTGCCGCTGGAGCACGGGCAGATCTACGAGTCGAACGCCACGATGCTGGCCGCCGCGGTCGGGGAGGCAGGTGGGCAGGCCACGATGATGCACTTCGTGCCCGACGATGTCGCGGCCCTGGAGGCTGCGCTGGTGCCCCAGTTGGACGGGATAGACCTGCTGGTCACCTCCGGTGGAGTGAGCGCAGGGGCCTACGAGGTGGTCAAGGACGCCATGACCGGGCAGGGCGTGGAGTTCGGCAAGGTGGCGATGCAGCCCGGCGGCCCGCAAGGCGCCGGACGCTACCGCGGGGTGCCGGTGGCGACGCTGCCGGGCAACCCGGTGAGCTCGTCGGTGTCCTTCGAGGTGTTCGTCCGCCCTGCGCTGCGAGCCGCGATGGGCTTGCCCGCGCGGCGAGCCCAGGTCAGCGCCCGGCTGACCGAGGCGCTGGAGTCGCCCGCGGGCAAGCGGCAGTTCCGGCGCGGCGCGCTGGATGCCGACGCGGGCACCGTCGCCTTGGTCGGTGGTCCTGCCTCGCATCTGCTCGGCGCGCTGGCGAAATCGGACTGCCTGATCGACATTCCCGAGGCGGTGACCGCCCTGGAAGCGGGCGCCGAGGTGGTAGTGCTGCGCACCGGCGGTACCTGAGGCGGCAGTACCTGAGGCGGCAGTACCGAGGCGGGCACATCACCCTCACGCCCGATCGCGTACGGTGGCCCCCCGACGGCGAGCATTTGCCTGCCTTCTGCTGACCCGAGGAACCGCCGAGACCCGTGGCCTCCCCCCGCATCTCCACCGCGCGGCACCTGGTGGAGCTCGCCCGCCAGACCCTGCCCCCAATGCACCCCGCAGGCAGGCCGTTCGTCGCAGGTGGCGCGGCCGCGACAATGTTGCTGCGAAGGTTCTCCCCCACGGCGGCGGTACTCGGCGCCGTCGCCACCGTGTGCTGCGCGGCATTCTTCCGCGAACCCCGCCGGGTGCCACCCGAGAACACCACTGTCACCGCAGTAGCAGTGGCGCCCGCCGACGGCACCGTGAGCAGCATCACGCCCGCGCCTGCCCCCGCGGAGCTGGGCTTGGGCCCCGAGCTGCGGCCGCGGGTCAGCGTGTTCCTCTCGGTTTTCGATGTGCATGTGCAGCGAATCCCGGTGGACGGCGAGGTCCGCCGGGTCGCTTATCGGCCGGGCCGGTTTCTGTCCGCCGACCTGGACAAGGCCAGTGAGGTCAACGAGCGCAACAGCGTGTTGCTGCGCTCGACGGCCGGACATGACGTCGCGGTGGTGCAGATCGCGGGGCTGGTCGCCCGCCGGATCGTCTGCTCAGTGCAGCCCGATGAGAAACTGCGGGCCGGGTGCACCTACGGGCTGATCCGCTTCGGGTCCCGGGTGGACCTCTACCTCCCGCCCGGCAGCGAGATCCTGGTCCGTCCCGGGCAGCACACGATCGGCGGAGAGACTCCGCTAGCCCGGCTCCCCGTCGTCACGGGGGGGCTGGCCCGGCGCCCCGCAGCCACGGAGAGGCCGGCCTGGCGCCCTGCAGTCGGGGAGGACTGAGCGGTGCCCGGCGCCGGCGTCCGGCTGCTCCCCAACGCGATCACCGTATTGGCCCTGTGCTCGGGGCTGTCCGCGGTGAAGTTCGCCCTGGACGGCAACTTCGCGGGCGCGCTCGCCGCGATCGTCCTGGCCGCTTTGCTGGATTCCCTGGACGGTCGGCTGGCTCGGCTGCTGGACGCCACGTCCCGGATCGGCGCCGAACTGGACTCACTGGCCGACGCCATCTCCTTCGGCGTGGCGCCCGCGGTCGTGCTGTTCATCTGGGCATTGGACGGCACCAGCACCGGATGGCCGGTGGCGCTGGTGTTCGCTGCGTGCGTGGTGTTGCGGCTGGCCAGGTTCAACACGCTGCTCGACGACGTCGAAGCGCTGCCGTTCGCCAAAGAGTTCTTCGTCGGCGTACC
>JBQTGW010000358.1:0-28568 GCA_052390495.1 Pseudonocardiales bacterium | reverse complement strand
GATGTTCACGCACTGGAGATGGGTCGCTTCGGTCCAGCGCGTCTGACGACCAGGATGACAAGAGCCGGATGAACCGAGAGGTTCACGTCCGGATCTGTGGGAGCCGGGGGGTGCAAGTCCCCCCGGCTACCCGACCCCCGGCCACTCGACGCTCAACGTTCACCTGTAGCGACAGTGAGTGGTCACTGGCACTCCCACAACCCCTCGTCCCGATCTCCCGGCCCCGCCCGGTGGCCGCATGGACCGCGATGAGGCTCCACATAGCACTTCACGGAATGTCAGACTGCGATTTGCTTCGAAATACGAGTGGCACGACCCGCTCTGTTGTCGTCGAGTTCGACACCAGCGCTGTCCGACCCGGTGGGTTCAACTCTGGTGTCGAACTCGACGCACGCAGGGCGGTCACGCGCGGCAGCAGGCCCAATTTCACTCCTCTGGGCGGTGCGACGCACCCGGCCAGTTGGCTCCAAATAGCGGTCGGGACCCGGGCCCGGACTGCGATTCGGTTCCGAACGGCGCTCCGGCATGGTGCTACTTAGCGTCACAAGCCCGACACATTCAGCGATCTTGACTTGGCCCTGGGTCTCGATCGATGTCGAGTGGACCAAGAACTACCGGATCAAAAACGGCAACCGTCCGTTTTGCTATTCCGTGGTCTACGCTGCGGTGCCTGACACCGCCATCCCCATCGACCTCAGCGAGCTGCCCTTCTCTTACACCAGCGTGTACGTCGACGACACCGACGAAACCGACGCATTGTTGACCTCGGCCGACGACGCGATACACACCGCGTTCCGCAATGCCGACCGGATCACCGGCCATCAGTTCACCAGCGACCTCGGTGTCCTGGCCAATGTCGGCTCCGACCCGCTGCCCGCCGTGGCCACCGCACGGGATAACTGGCTGGACCGCCGCGTCGACGACCTGGCTGACCGGCGTGTCATCGACACCCGCTACGACACCGACCACGTCCTGAACTGTCGCTCCCGACGCTTGGTCGACGTGTGCACCGAACTCCGGCTCGACGTCACCCAGCCCGAACTGCGCGGCACCTCAATGACCGCCCTGCACCGCACCTGGCTCGCTGACCGCATCCCGGAGGAGACCCGCGAACGCGTCAGCGTGCTCAACTTGCGCCACAGTCTGTCCACCGTCTTGGTGGCCCTGCTCGCCACCAACCGGGGTCACTGGCCGAGGAGCCCAGCGCGACGTCAAGGAACGCTTCGGCGCTCTCTGCAACGCCTTCCAGTACGGCGCCCCACCGCACGCCGGAATCGCCCCGGGGATCGATCGGATCGTGATTCTGCTGTCCGACGAGGTGCTCATCCGCGATGTCATCGCCTTCCCGATGACCGTGAACGCCCGTGACCTCCTTATGGGTGCCCCGAGTCCGGTCAGCGACCAGCAGCTGCGCGATCTGCACATCCGCAGCGTCCAGCCGCTCGGTGACGCGCCGGCCACCGAATCACCCTAGCCTTGACCTACGGCTTACTCCTGTGAGCAGCCACTACTTCGGTATAAGCTTCAATGGTCTCGTCATGCCGATCAATCCCCAGTGCACTGAACACCTGGCGGATGGTTTCCAGTGCCGGGTCGACCTCAGCGTCCGTGTCCACAATCGTTTCGATTTCGAGGAAGGTTTCCTCCAGTTCAGGAACGGAGACGAGGCTGGCGAGCAGCGGTCGGCCCGCAGCGGTGAACCGGTAGTTGACGCAGCGTTTCTCGAATGAGATGAGGACTTCGAATCCCAGTGCGGCGAGGACAGCTCGCAGCGCATCCGCGTCACCGACGGTCGTCTCTGTTTCGGGCTTGGATTCGCTGGCTGCGTGGACCGGTGCGTCCTTGTAGGTCAGCAGGGTCTGCGCTGCGGTGTCGTCGGTGCGCACCTCTCGCACCCGCAACTCGCGTCCGTCGCGGGTCAGCGTGCGGCCTGGGGTGTCGAAGTAGACGTCGTAGTACACGCTGTTCTGCTGGATGGCGCGTTGGCACAGCAGTCCCCGGACTCGGTCGGGGTCATGCACCCGTGCCTTGAGCTCTGCCTCGATCCCCATCCGATGAGCCTCACATGACCCGCTGCGCGGTGCGTTGCAGCTCTCCGACGAAACGGCGGAAGCCCCGGTGCATCGCGCCGCCGTGGGCGGCGCTACTGATCTTATACATGGGTGATGTGTGCCCCTCGATGTTGCTTCCGAACGATGAGACGAACAACGTCTCATCCAACGCGATCACTCTCCAGGTCGGCAGTATATCGTACATGTAGATCTCCACTGTGGCCGTTGTGTGCTCAGCTAGTTCACGAAGCCGCGCCACCGCGAGCAGCACCCCGGAGGAAAAGGACTCAATTGATTCGCCGATTTCTGTGGCCCTTCGCCGCGCGGCATCGGAATTCGGATCCACCAGCAGTACCCGCACTACCTGCGGTGATCTGCTGCCGGTCACCGCTGGGCGAAGCAACGAGTGGTTCATCCCGATGATGCCCAACCCGCGTACTGCAAGGATATCGACCTCTCGTGCCTGTCGCACAGATGCCCGGATGTCCGCGGCGGCGTCCTGTTGTGAGTGATAGACCGCGATGAGCTCTGCGCGGCCCATTGGGCCGAGGTGTTCCAGCCCCACGGGGTGCAGCGGCGCCAACCCAAGTAGGATCCGTGCTTCGTCGGGCATGCCCAGCCCGTTGGCGATACGTTCGAAAACTTCCAACGCAGTCACCATGCGGGTGCCCTTGATGATTTCCGATATCCGGCCCTGAAGTAGGCCGGTCGCGACCGCAAGCCGACTCTGGCTGACTCCGCCGTAACGTTGTACCAGCCGGAACAAGCCCCCGATATCTCGATGGCGCAGCACTGCCCGTAACTCGTCTCGTTGCCACACCCATGCCGGGATCGACAACGGTTCGTGAGCTGTCCCCTCCATGCGCCAAGCCTACATCCCATCGTGAGATACCCGGCGTGGGATGGGATCGAGGTCGAGGCTCGGCCAGTGTCAGCACGATGATCGCCCTGATGCAACAACTACCAGAGAAAGAAGCCCCGGCGGTGGCAGCCGCCGAGGCCGACGCGAAACCCACCGATGACGAAAGGGCTTTGCCATGCCCGCGGTAGACCAGATTCGGCACCGTAGGACCGCGACGGTGACCAGCACGGCCGACGGACGTGATCATCTCATCAGCGAGCAGGCCATGACGTCCGGACTGGCGGCGGGCCATGGGGACTACGTCGCGATCTGCGGGCGGGTCGTCGTGGCCGCGCCCATGGTGGCCCCACCGGGGCCGACGTGCTTGGACTGCGAGACAGCCCTGCATCGCATCACCACAAGTGGTACCAACTCGCACCGCCGCTGCGGACTGGTAACACGGCTGCTGCGTCGATTCGTCCGGCTCACTGGCGCGCGGTCCACGGCCGTGGGGAGTCACCGGGTGGTACGACGGTGAAGCGCTGGTACGTGGAAAAGCGCAGCCGTTGACCCAAGTGGACACCACTGGGTGCGGCGACCGAGAGTTCTTCGTGCCCATAGTCCCGTGCTGACGGAGCAGCTGCGCGGCAGGCACCGCTCGCTCCAGGTAATCGGCCGCGAGGTGCGCCCGAGCCAGTCCCGCCGATCAGACTGAGGCGGGGCGGAGCAGGTCGCCGAATTTGGCGTCGAAGTCCTTGACCTGGATGGTGTTGGCGTAGGGCTGGGCGGCCGTGCGGAATGCGGCGAGCCCGGCGCGCTTGCGGGGGGAGTCGTGCCGTCGCAACAGCGTGCCCGCTTCGGTGGCGGCCCGGCAGGCACCGTCCAGCTCACGCAGCTGTACCCGGGCGAGCGCGAGCTTGCCGAGGAAATACAGCCGGTCGCGCGGGAAAGACGGCGCGATGCGGGCCAGGGCGCCCCGGTAATGGGACTCGGCCTGTCGCGGGTTGCCGAGGTTCAGCGCGGCCGATCCGGCGTGTGAGTGGGCCTCGGCGTCGGACCACCAGTAGATGTAGGGTGGCTCGACGGCAGGGTCCACTGCGGCGGTGAGTTTGAACATCCGGCCCTGCGCCCGCGCGGCGGTAGCGGCGTCCCCGGCGCGGGCTGCCGAGTTGGTCAGGCTGGCCTGAATTCTGGCTTCCATCGCCGGGCTGAGGTTCTTCGCACTGGCCAGCGCGGATTCGGCCAGCCGGACCGCATCCCGCGGATCATGGTCGCATGCCTGCTTGCTCATGTAGGCGAGGATGTTCGCGCCGATGGCGCGGTCGCCGCTGGTGTGTGCGGCGCGGAGTCCGGCGATGAAGTAGCGCTGGGCCAGCGCTTGGTCGTCGTTGTCCAGGGCGCGGTTTCCGGCGATCCGGGCGAACTCGGCTGCGACCGCGTAGAGGCGTCGGCCGATCTCGTCGGTGTAACGGTTGTTGTCGAGCATGTCGGTGACCAGCAGCAGATCATCCCGGATCGCGCGCAACAGCCTTCCGCCGGCAAAGCGGTCATCGAGGCGGCGCCGCGCGTCGGCGACTCGTTCCAGATCGTCGACGACGGCGTGGTCGACTCGCTGGCCTCGGGCTGCGGCGGTGACTCGTTGGGGGTCGAGCATCCAGTCGTGGGCGACTACGGTCAGTCCGGTTCCGGTGAGGGTGACGAAGTGTCGTCGGTCCATGCCTGTCGCCTCCAAGACCTCGCGTAGCGACGCGATCGCCCCGGGGGGTGTCCAGGGGTGGTGCAGACCGTCGTCGGCGGGGACGTAGAGCGCGCCTGCGCTGGTCTGCCATTCCAAGGATGCCAGGGTCACCGGCTCCTGGAGATGGCGCGAGAGCAGCGAGCAGATCAGCCCAGGCCAGGGCTGGCGCGGTACGCACGGCTGGGTGCTGGGTGGGCGCGCGGTCAGCCACCGCCAGGGGGTCTTGGGGTGGATCTGTGGGACCGGTGGGCGCAGCGAGCGGGCCAGCCGGTTGAGGTGGTAGGCGAACTCCTCGGGTGTCCACAGGGCCTCGGAATTCTCTCGATCGCCCAGCCGGGCATAGGACCGGGCCGCCTTGACCCGGAGCTGGACGGCCAGCGGATGGTCGAGGGGCACCTGGACGATTCGAGCTGAATTAGCGCGATCCGCTGGTGAGGGTGGCCAGCAGTTGTCGTGACCGGGTCGTGTCGTGGTTCAGGAGTACACCGTGATGGGGGAGGGATTCGACACGGTGGCTGATTCGGGTCCACATCTGGTGGCGCCGCTGCGGTGGGATTCGGGCTAGCTCGAGGAAATCGGGGTAGCGGTCGTCTCCGGCTGGGTCGAAGGCGGCTGCACGTTGCAGCCGCCGAATTGTCCCGGCTCGCGGGCTACCAAGCGGTCAAGGCTGGCCAGGACGCCCTCGCGCAGCGGTACTATGCAGCGGCGCTGCGCTCGGCGCACGTAGCAGGTGACCGCGCGGTCGGGGCAAACGTGCTGGCCTTTATGGCCTTCCATTCAATTTCCTCTGGCGATCCCGCGACCCGGTGGTCATGGTGGACTCGGCGCTGCAAGGTGGTGGGCAGCTCACCCCGGCCGTCGCTGCTTACCTGCACTCTCGCCGTGCCCGTGCCGCCGCCTGTGGTGGGGACCTGGCCACCTGGGATCGTTCCCGGGGACTGTCTTTTGACCTGCTTGTCCGGTCCCGGCCCGAGGATGAGCCGACCTGGCTGTATTGGCCGCCGCAGTGCGTCGTCAGGACTCCGCGTACACCCGCCAGCAGCTCACCCACTTCCGCGCCGAGATCTCACCGCATGCGTTCAGCGCGGCCGTGCAGGACTTCGACGCCAAGTTCGGTGACCTGCTCAGTCCCCGAGCCTCCGGAGTCTGATCGCTCGGGTGGCAGTAGATTCAGATAAGCGGACCTTGTGAGCTCCCGGGTGTCGGGGGGAGGATTGCGCATCATGACTGCTGATTCACTGTCGGTGGACCTGCTCGATGACGAGGCGTTGGATCGCCTGCACGGGGAGGTTCAGCAGGCGATGGCTCTGGCCAAGGAACACGGTTTCCACGTGTGGCGCGAGCTGTGCGATCCCCCCGGTGGCGAGCGGTTCGCGCTCGGCCGCTGCCGACCTGGTGAGTGCGTTGAGCTCATCGTGTTCCGGGGTCTCCAGGCCCAGGCGGTCCGGGCCAACGAGATCACCTTGCTGATGATTGACCCCATCGACACCGACGCTGGAACCTCGGTGTGGACCGGATGGGCACTTGATGTCGTCACGAAGGTACTTGGACTGGAGGAGATTGATGACCACGACCATGGCGGGCGCGAAGGGTCGGTCCCTGGTGGAGCCGGGCCTGTTCGATCGGCTGATACAGCGGGTCGTTCAGGATGACGGGCTGGACCACGACACGGCGGTGCGGGTCGTCGACCAGGCGCTCGCGTTCCTTGCGACGTTGCCCCGGCACCCCAACCTCCGACCCTCCCGATTGGTTGATCTTGGTTGGCACGCGTTCCTGCTGCACACCCGCGAGTACGCCGAGTTCTGTGATCGGATCGCGGGCCGGTTCCTGCACCATGAGCCTGATGACGGCGCCACCTCGGTGGAGCGCGGTTCGTTGGCCGAGATGAGGCAGGCTATCGCCGACGCCGGGTATCTGGTGGACCCGGAGATGTGGGCGCATCCCGCTAACTGCAGCGAGGTCGGGTGCGGCGCCGGCCGACCCCCCACCCCAGGGCGCTGAGCTGCTGGAGGTCAGCGGCCGATGGCGTAGCCCATGCCGCGGATGGTGGTGATGTGCTGGGAGCCGAGTTTGCGGCGCAGCGCGCGGACGTAGACGTCGACGATGTTGGAACCAGGGTCGAAGTCGTAGCCCCAGACGTGGGACAGGATCTGTTCGCGGGACAGGACCTGGCCGGGGTGGCGCAGGAACAGTTCGAGGAGCTTGAACTCGCGGGCGGTGAGTTCGACGGTGCGCCCGCCGACGTGAGCGATGCGGGTGCGCAGGTCCAGGGAAAGCTCGCCAGCGCACAGCACGGTGGCCTCGGGTGTGCTGTCGGTTCGTCGTAGCCGTAGTCGCACCCTGGCGAGGAGCTCCTCGAAGCGGAACGGTTTGGTCATGTAGTCGTCGGCGCCGCCTTCCAGGCCGGCGACGGTGTCGGTGAGGGAGTCGCGGGCGGTCAGGATGATGACCGGCGTGTCCACCCGGGCCTGGCGCATCGCGCGGAGCACGCTGAAGCCATCCTGGCCGGGCAGGCCGATGTCCAGGATCACCAGGTCGAACTCGCCGGTGCGCGCGGCGTCGACCGCGGCGGGTCCGTCGGCGACGACAGTGGGGCTGAAACCGTTGGCGGACAAGCCCTTGCGCACGAACGAGGCGATCCGGGCCTCGTCTTCGGCGATCAGGATCCGACTCATGACGGCTGGCCCGGGTGCGCCGGAAGCTCGATGATGAAGCTGGCCCCGCCGCCCGGGGTGGCTGCCAGCCTGGCCACACCGTGGTGCGCCTCGGCGATGGTCCGCACGATGGCCAGGCCCAACCCGGCGCCGCTGCGATGGCCACGCCTGCCGCTGGTGGAGCCACGGGAGAACCGTTCGAAGATCACTTGAACGTCCTCCGGTGATACCCCTGGCCCGTGGTCGGTGATCCAGAACACCACTCGTCCCCCATGTAGCGCCGAACCGAGCAGGATCTCCTGGTCGTCCTCGGTGTGTTGTACCGCATTGTGCGCCAGCTGCACCATCGCTTGCGTCACCCGCTGCGGATCCACCGTCACGGTGCCCTCGCCGATCGACTCCAGACGCCAGCGCCGATCGCCGAGTGTGCGCACCTTGGCGTCCACATCGCTGGTCAGCTCGGCCACCTCGACCCGTTCGGGGCGCAGGAAGTCCGGTCGCTCGGCCTTGGCCAGCAGCAGCAGATCCTCCACCATCCGGCTCATCCGGTCCAGCTCGTCGGTACACAGGCGCACCACGGCGACCCGTTCGGCGGGTTCGCTGGTCACCGGGTCCAGAAGTTCCAGGTGCCCGCGGATGATGGTGATCGGGGTACGCAGCTCGTGGCTGGCGTCGTCGAGGAACTCCCGCTGGGTGGCGAAGGCCTGCTCCAGCCGGTCGAGCATGGCGTTGAACTGCTCGGCCAGTGCCGCGAACTCGTCGTTTCCTTCGCCCGGGATGCGTCGCGTCAGGTCCTGTTCGGTGATCTGCGCGGCGGCGGTGTGCACCAGCCGCACCGGCGCCAGGATCCGCCCGGCGACCAGCCACGATGCGCCTGCTGCCAGCAGTAGGCCCAGCAGGCTGACCAGTAGGAGCGTCCGGACCGTCCGATCCACTTCGGCCTGGTTGTCGCCGATGAAGTAGCCGACCACGTACATCCCCTGCTCGCTGGGTTCGGTGGGGATGCTTACGACGACCCTCACCCAGCGCAGCTCGCCCGCGTCGGTTGCCACGGCACCGCTGGGGTCCGACGACGCCAGGATCAGATCGAGGATGTCGCGACGCTCGTGCAGCTGCAAAGGAGCGTCGTCGGGTTGCTGGTGCCATACCTTTAGTCTGGTGCCGTCGCGGACCGCGGCCACGATCACCTCCTGGTGGTCGGGGTACTGCAGCTTGACGTGGTTGTGCAGCAGTTCCTCTGCATTGCGGAAGCGCGCTCCGGTGGCACTGTTCTCGCCGAAGTTGGCCACGCCGACGAACTCCAGCGCCTCCTGTTCCAGCGCCGTCTTGGCGGTGGCCTCGACCTGGTGTAGCAGCAGGTTGCGGGTCACCACGGTGACCGAGAGCAGCACCACCGCCATCAGCAGGATCAGCCAGCCCATGATCCGGACGCGAGCCGGGATACCACGGCGACGAGTACGGGACAATGCGTCCGTGCCGGTTGAAGCGGCGACGGGGACGACCAGCTCGACCGTGGGTGGGCCGGCCTGCCACTCAGTCGTCCGCTCCGTCGTCATCATCACCCCCGTCGTCATCGTCGTTGTCATCGTCGCTCACCGGTGGGGGTGGCGGGACCACTTGGGCACTCGGCTCCGGGGCGGGCACGCAGGAAGCTCCGGATGCCACGCTGGTGGGCGGTGGAGTTACCGACGTCCGGTTACTCAATTCACCGATCTGCACCCGCGCCGGGACGTTAGGCGCCTCCACGTCGTCGGCGAGGGCGTAGCTGGCCAGCGCGGCACCCAGCGGCAGGGCGAGCGCGGCCGCCACGACGGTCAGCCGGGAATCGAACTTCATACCCGCACCCTGCCTTTCGTATCAATGTCAGTCGGAGCTGTCCGCGCTCCCACTGCTGCCTGCACTGTCAGCGCTACCGGCGGGGCTGTCGGTTGGCGAGTCCGTGCCGGAGTCGGCCGAATCGAACGGGGATTCGGCCGGAGAGTCCGCCGACTCCGGGGAACTGTCGGTCTGCCAGGTGCCGTGGTAGTCGGCCTTGTCGCCGACCGGCTGAACAACCGACGCGGACCGCGGGTCGTTGAGGGTGATGTCATCGGACGCCGTTGCGGCCGCGGTGCCGAAGCCCGCTATCGCGAGCGTTGCGCCTGCGACGATCCATGTCCGGGTGGGATTCATGGTGTCACTGTCCTTTCTGGAGTGCTAGCTCCACGATCTCCCGCGGACATGAAGGCTGAACGGGGTAGTCCATGAAGGACTCTTTATATCGGAGGGCCGACGGTGGGCGCCGAGGCGTAGTGCAGCCACTGTTCGGCGAGCGCGATCCGGCGTTCGGTCTTGAGCCGCCACTGCTGTTCCTGCACCCGGTGCGGTCCGGTCGCCAGTGACAGCACCACCGCCGCGGTCCGCCGGGCCAGCGCGGCCCGCCCAAGGGCATCGGCGAAGCGTCGCTCCAGCCGCGCACCCAGCCGGTTGATCTCCGCCGCTCGCTGTGGGTGCAGCTGGGCGAGCACCGAAAGATGCGCCAGCAGGCACCCGGCGTCGTCCAGGCGCTCACCCCGCCCGGCGCTGTCGATGTCCAGCAGCCCGCTGATCCGGCCGTCGTGCATCATCAGCTGGCTCTCATACAGGTCACCGTGCACCGGAAGGTCCGGACCCTCGGGGGCGTCATGATCGACGGTTTCGGCTACGGCACGAGCCCGCAGGTCAAGCTCCGGCGCCGCGGCGGCGATCACTTTGGCGTAGTGGCCTGCCCGCTGCCCCCACGTGCGCCGCCGTTCACCGGCGGCCAGCGTGTCCGGCAGGGTATCCAGCACCTCAATGACACTCTCCGGGTCCAGCTGCACAACCCAATCTGCCACCAACCCCTCTGCCACCAACATCTCGCGCAGCGTGCGCCCTGGCAACCCAGCCAATACCACCAGCCCGTCATCGGCCCAGCCCAACGAGGCGGGCACTGCAGCCCCCGCAGCGCCTGCGAGCCGATGTCGTTCGTGCAGCCCACGCGCCCGATGTGGACGTACGACCTTGACGAAGACCCGGCCCCCGCCGGGTGCGGCGACCTCGATAACGGCACGGCGTCGCGGCCGGTAGGCGCGCACCCTCAGACGCACCGCGCCATCCCCGACGTCCAGGCCCACACTCTCCACCAACCGCCGCATGCGCTCGTGATCGCACGCTGCTGGCAGGGCAGGCAGATCCGGATCGAACGGAAAGCGCCACATGCCGATCTCGGTGTCACCGTCACTCAGCCGGGCCAAGCCGTCCAGCAGCCGCCCTGACGAGGCGCCGAGCGTCTCACCGGTCACCGACCCGTCGGCCCACCGGACTTGCGCCGAGTAGCTCACCGTGGTCTTGCGACCGGGCTGATGGTCCACCTGGGTGGGCGCCCAGCGCAGCAACTGCCCGCCCACTGCCGACAGCACCGCCGCCATCAGCTCGCCCGCCGATCCGCCGGTGAGCAAGCCAAGGCCGGTGTCGGTCGGTTCACACCTCCCCGTGGTCACTACGTCACTATGTGCACTCCTGATGATTCCTAGCTGAACGCCACATGAAGAAATCTTCATGTGCTGGCCGCGTCACCAACGCGACTCGGTGGATGCCGATTGAGGCTGCCCACTGTCGTCCTCGGGCACCGGGTGAACCGTGACGTCGTGCGCAGCTCGTTGGTGGTTTATTGCAGAGAACTCGTCTGTAATCTTCTCCTGCCGGCGCCGGTTCCTGATTTTCATCAGAATTGCCAGCGTAAAACCGTGCATGAGGGCGAGCATCAGGAGAACCATGCCGAGCTGGACCACGACGTCGCGGAACGGAAGCCCGCTATCCACATCGACCATCGAAATCAGCGCCAGCAGCCCCAGTACCACGAGGCTGAAGAGCACCGTCACCAATTGCATCATAGATCGGGCCGCGTCAGGCTTGTAGACCTCCTGTAGATATCGTCGGCCACTTCGGTAGATCAGTTGCCCGTCGATCAGGACGAGTACTACCCCAAGCACCAGAAATGTTATGTAGCCGTTCGTGTCCATCGAGCCCACGCACCTTACAGGAGAGTATTCGGTCGGTCACCAATGGTTCAGGTACCCGCTACAAAGTGTCGGTAAACCTCTCCGTCCAGCTACCTGGTTTGCTCAGCCCCCGGTCGTCCGTGCCCTACTCTCCTGAGATCGCACTGCTCGGGCGAATGCTTCGGAGCGCAGCGAGGCCAGCTGCGGGCCTGTCTCGTGGGCCACTGCGTCGGCGTGTGCTGTCATCCTGGCGGTGGCTTGCAGGGTCGCCTTGGTAGCGAGCACCAGGTCGCGGGATGCGGCCGCCGTCCTTCGCGCGAGGTCCACCGCGGCGGCCACCACCGCCTCGTGTGCGGCCGGCGAGCGGGGGTCGTCCCCTTCGTCGCCCTTGCCCGCACCGTCGCCGATGTCGATCAGCCGGTAGGCCAGGCCGGTGCGGACCGCCTCCTGGGCGTTCAGCGGTTCGCCGAACAGGGTCATCGCCGCGGCGATCTGCGGGCCGACGGCGCGTTGCACCAGCCACGTCATACCCCCGCCGGGGTGGATGCCCAGCTGCAGGAAGCGGGCGTCGAACAGCGCTGCGGGGCCGACCAGACGCAGGTCACACGCCAATGCCAGGTTGAGCCCGGCGCCAACCGCGGGTCCGTTGACCGCCGCGATGGTGGGCACCGAGGCGTTCGCCACGGCGAGGAAGCCCTGGTAGATGCGGTACATGTCGGTTGCCGAGCCGGTCTCACCGGCGGCGGCGATCGCGCCGAGGTCGCCCCCGGCGCAGAACGCCGGTGGTGCACCGGTGATCACGATCGCGCGGACCGATTCGTCGCGGTCGCATTCGGTGACAGCGTTGGCGAGCTGCTCGGAGAGCTCAAGGGTCAGGGCGTTGCGACGAGCCGGATCGGACACGGTCACCACGGCGACGCCGCCCCGTTGGTCGATAAGCACAGTCATGGTGAGTGTGTAGCAGTGCTCTGCTCGCCAACGCTGCTCGTGCGCTCCAGGAGAGTGGAGAGCACTACGGTGGACACCGTCCGGTCCACGAAGTCCACCGCTCGTAACCGCTCCAGTGCGGTCTCCAGATGTGCGATGCCCCCAGCCCGTAGGTGCACGATCGCATCGGCCGCGCCGCTCACCGTGTAGGCCGCCACCACTTCGGGCAGCGGTTCCAGCCCGGCCCGGATCCGAGCGGGTGCCACGTTGTTTCGGCAGTGCACCTCGACGAACGCGTCGGTGCCCCAGCCCAGCGCCCCCGGGTCGACCACCGCGGTGAAGCCGCGCAGCACACCGGCGTCGAGCAGCTTGTCGACCCGGCGCTTCACGGCGGGAGCGGAGAGCCCGACGACGCCGCCGATCTCGGAGTAGCTGGAGCGGGCGTTGGCGACCAGTTGCGCCACGATCTGCTGGTCCAGGGCGTCCATACGCACTATTCTGCCTGTCTATAAGCAAAGAAATCACGTTGTAAACTGATTACAGCGCTGTCTAGCATCGAATTATGTCGTCTGCCATGAAGCTTGCGGCGCCCCTACGCTTCGGCGCTCGCCGCTTCGGTACCCCGCGCCGGTACTTGATGTGCCCACCGAAGTACTTCACGGTGAGCTACAAGATCAATCCATGGATGGACCCGGGCCAGCCGGTGGACACCGCGCGGGCCATGGCGCAGTGGACAGCGCTGGCCGACACCTACCGCGCGCTCGGGCACACCGTGGAGGTGATCGACCCCGAACCCGGCCTGCCGGACATGGTGTTCGCGGCCAACTCCGGCACCGTGCTCGATGGCGTCGTACTGGGGGCACGGTTTCGCCATGCGCAGCGGTTCGCCGAGGCGGAGCACTACCGGCGGTGGTTCGTCGCCCACGGCGTTACTGACGTGGTGCTGCCCGATGCGGTCAACGAGGGCGAGGGGGATCTGCTGTGGGCAGGCAGATTCCTGCTGGCCGGGACTGGGTTCCGCACCGAGTCGGCAGCGCACCCCGAGGCGCAGGAGGCACTCGGGGTGCCGGTGGTGTCGCTCCGGCTGGTCGACCCCCGCTACTACCACCTCGACACCTGCCTGCTGGTGCTCGACGATTCGCCGTCCTCCCCCCTGATCGCCTACTACCCGGCGGCGTTCTCCCCGGGCTCCCGGCGGGTCTTGGCGCGGCTGTTCCCCGACGCGGTCATCGCCGACCTGGCCGATGCCGCATGCCTGGGCCTCAACGGAGTATCCGACGGCCGCAACGTGGTCCTGCCCCACGACGCGGTGAATCTCGGGCACACCCTGACCGCTCAAGGCTTCGCCCCGCTCTTCGTCGACATCTCCGAACTGCGCCGAGCCGGCGGTGGCCCCAAATGCTGCACCCTGGAACTGCGCCCCTGAAACGACCGATCCGGTACCGGTAGCGCCACGCAGCAGCGGCACGCCTTCGCTAGTGTTGAGCTGTCCGGATAGTGCCTTGCCTTATCGGGGGACTCCCTAGAGCGTCGGTCAGTGTCCGTAGCCCCCGGCGTCGTCTGCGGAACAGGTGCGGAACAAGTAAGAGCCGCAGCCTAGGAACGAACTTGTTACGCCCGGTTGGGAAGGTAGGTCGCTGGTGGTGGTGTGCCTACACCCTCGTGACACCCTCGTTGGCTCGACTTGGAGTCACTTGGTGTTGAGGGGCTGGTGGTGTGCCTACACCCTCGTGACACCCTCGTTGGCTCGACTTGGAGTCACTTGGTGTTCCATAGTAAGGTGTGCCCGTGGCTACATCCGACGAGGTTGTCAAGCTGGAGCGCATTGCGAAGCTGCATACGGTCTTCACCCCAGGTATGCCGGTCGCGCGGCGAGACCGGTTCCATGGGCGCGTCGAACAGATCCTCGAGATCATCAACTCTGTGGCTCAGCCAGGCACACATGTCGTCGTGTACGGGGAGCGTGGCGTCGGGAAGACGTCCCTTGCGAACGTCCTCTCTGACTTCCTTGCCCCAGTTTTGGGTGACCTCAGACCGACTGTGCGTGTAAATTGCACTACCGACGATACCTTTACCAGCATCTGGAAGCGGGTGTTGGAAGAGATGTCTCTTGTAGTTCCTGAGAACTGGAATTTTAGCGCTGTAGGGCCCGACTCAATCCGGCGTCTACTGCATGACGCCCCGGTTCCTTATTTGATTATCCTAGATGAGTTCGATCGACTCGAAGACGACGAGTCGCTCTCTCTGATGGCGGATACAATCAAAGCTCTCTCGGACCATGCAGTGCGTACGCGCCTCGTGATTGTTGGAGTGGCCGACTCTATTGATTCGCTCATCGGTGAACACGAGTCTGTTCAGCGAGCCATCGCTGAGGTTCAGCTCGGTCGAATGGAGCCATCCGAATTAAGTGCCATCGTCGACGATGGGTTGACGAACGTTGGTATGACAATTACAGCAAATGCCCGAAGCAGGATCGGCCGCATTTCCGAGGGGCTCCCTCAGTATGTTCACACGCTCGCCTTGGGCTCCGCTCAACGTGCGACTATGGATGACCGGGATCAAGTTAATGGCGACGATGTTCGAAATGCTATCGATAAGATCGCAAAGAAGCACTCGTTACTGCGTGAGTACCAAAGTGCGGTCCAAAGTCCTCGTCGAGACAACCTCTTTTCGCAAGTACTCGCGGCATGTGCTCTAGCGGAAAAGAATCGACTCGGATACTTTACTCCAGGTGCCGTTCGAGAGCCAATGTCGCGCATAATGGGTCGACCGTACGAGATTGCTAACTTCGCTACCCATTTGGCCGCTTTCACTGGTCACGAGCGAGGTGCGGTTTTACAGCGCACCGGCGCAAAACGTAAGTATACTTACCGGTTCCGAAACCCACTGCTCCAGCCATTTGCGCTTATTACAGCTTTGTCTGAGGGTTTAATTGCGAAGGACTTGGTTGACGAAATTTTAGGGGACGCTTTGCCTAATGGCCCGATTTCCTGAGTCAAACTAGCCACGTGGCACTCACGTACTTCCCGTACGGGGTTCGCTGGGTCGTGGACGGACACCAGAAATCAGAGTGGTTTGCCTCGAAGGCGCTTGCTGACCGTTATCGGTCCACATTAATGCACGCTGTTCGCAACGGCGAGCAGTTCGATATCACGACCGGTCTGCCCGAATCACTGTATCGAGAGCGCTCATCGAGAACGTTGCTGGAGCTGTCGCAAGACTTCATCGCACACCGATGGCCCGACTCGGCTCCGAATACACGCAGGAGGATGGTTGACACGCTCGCTGTCGCGGTTGGCGAGTTCACTCGAAGCCGCCAACCCGCACCGGATGAGAGGACGCTTCGGCGATCGCTTACAACCCATCTTCTCCCGACCAATACTCGGGACTCGGCGCTGACTGAAGAGATGGCCAACGCCGTACGTTGGATTACGCGCGCATCTCGACCCGTTTCAGAGCTGAGCGATAAGCTCGAAATTGAAAAGCTGCTCCGCGGACTAGGTGGAAGGCTCGACGGCAAGCCTGCGGCGGAATTAACGACGCGGACGCGGCGCGGCGTACTCCATGACGCGCTCAAGTACGCAGTCGATGCAGGGCATCTCACAGTCAACCTCGTGTCAGCAGTGAAGGTCACCACACACCAGGTGGCGATCGAAGTTGACCCTCGAATAGTGATTAATTCGACGCAAGCGCGTGAGCTGTTGGTCGCGGTCACCTACGTGGGACAACCCGGACACTATGAATACCTGGTCGTTTTCTTCGCGTGCATGTACTTTGCGGCGCTGCGACCCGCCGAGATACTCGCGTTACGCGAGGCTGACTGCTATCTACCGGGCAGCGGGTGGGGGAGACTGACCCTCGGCCGCTCCCTGTCCAGGTCGAACGCGCGGTACATCGAGGGTGGCAACGGCGCAACGTATGAGCAGCGACCCCTTAAACGGCGAAGCGCACGCGAAGTGCGCGAGGTACCGATTCCCCCTGAACTGGTCGCAAGACTCCGTGTGCACGTGGACAAGTTCGGTCTTGCCGCCGATGGACGGCTCTTTCCGGGAGCGGGAGGCGGGCCGATCGCAAGGCGACGGGTTTGCTCATCTGGAACGTCAGCACTCATGAGCAGATCGCGAAGGGTCCCTTCGACCGTTACATGAGCCTCACGCACCGCGACGGCTGGCGCTGACGCCGCCTCGCCTGCTAGCTCTTCGCGAAGCGAACCAGGTACAGTGCTAGTGTCGTGCGCGGAAATGCCGATGGCTTCGACTTCCCTCTCGGTCTCTGCGGCCGTGCGATCCCACTCGACTTCGAAGGGTCCAGCCTTCACCTTGCTGAGCGGCCTGCGCGAAAGCGCCTGGCTCAGAGGATGTCGGAGCACTACTGCGATGATCAGCGCGAACACCGGCCAGGCCAAAGCATCCGTGAGGCGTGCTACCAGCTCTAACCCAGACATATCACACAACCATAGAGGACCGTCCTGTTCGTCATCGTTCCCTGCCTTGGTCACGTATCTCGCCGTGATGAGTAGTCCAGGGTGGCTGACAGGCTATCGCGATGCGTGAGGGAAACGGAAATTTCTGCGAGTACTTCAGTGCGACGTCGTGGATCATGTCTGACCAGGTACTTCGACGCCGGACGGGTGCCCGTCTACGTCGCTGTTCGTGCCGATCGGTGTCGGCTTATGTCAGCAGGTCACGGTTGCGGTGCTGACATCTGTTGACCTGCCCGGCCTGCCTCTACCTTGTAGCGGGAGGCATGCGTGCCGTCCCGTCGACCTGGCGACCACGCCGGGTCAGCGGGGCGCTTCCGGTGGTCTGCCCCCGTTGACGCGGTGTGGTCGCCCTTGTGGAGGTCGACGGGACGGCAGGCGGACCGCAGCCTTGCTTGGTTCTGGCCCATCCTGTTTGGCCTGCCAGCGGCGAGCGTCTGCTTTTGATCTCTTGGTTCGACATCGGCTGCGGCGCTGCACCCATCGGCCGTGGGGCCGGGCCGTGACCGAGCACGGTCCGCCAGGGCCGCGCGCAGTGTCGCGGTTCCCGGTCCCACGGGGCCAGGCCGACCACCGCTCCAACCGACGGGTGAACCGGGCCTTGATCCATTAGAGTCGTGCGGGATCAGACAGAGGGTCGTCAACCCGTTCCCGGCAGTCTCGCGGAACAGGTGCGGAACGACAGGGGCCTGCTCCTAACGTCTGGGGTGCGTTGGGCCAGCTGGAGGCGGTGCCCGGTTGGCGACACGTAATCCCGCACCCTGGAACTACGCCCCTGACCCCCGCGTGTCCGGCGCTCATGCACGGGATGTCCGGCGTTCATGCGCGGTGGATTGTCACGTGCCGGGGAACCTCATGCGACGTGGGGGCGTTGACTAACTGGGATGACTACCGGCGGAGACGGAAGGGTGGGAACCGTGCACAAGCATGTCAACACGCTGAAAACCGCGCTGCTGCTGGGTGGGCTGTCAGCGTTGGTCGTGCTCGTCGGCAGCTTCTTCGGCCGCGGTGGTTTGCTCATCGCACTGGTGTTCGTGGTCGGGATGAACGCCTACGCCTACTTCAAATCGGACAAGCTGGCGTTGCGCGCAATGCACGCCCGGCCGGTGTCCGAGGCGGAGCAGCCCGTGATGTATCGCATTGTGCGGGAACTCGCCACCTCGGCGCGTCAGCCAATGCCGCGGCTCTACATCAGCCCGACGCAGGCGCCGAATGCCTTCGCTACCGGCCGCAATCCGCGCCATGCCGCGGTGTGCTGCACCGTCGGAATCCTCGAACTGCTGGACGAAAGCGAATTACGCGGAGTGCTCGGCCATGAGCTGGCGCACGTGTACAACCGCGACATTCTCATCTCCTCGGTCGCCGGGGCATTGGCAGGAATGGTGACGGCGCTGGCGAACATCGCGATGTTCGCCGGGCTTTTCGGCGGTGGCGACGAGGACCGTCCAAACCCGATCGCCCTGTTGCTTATTGCGTTGCTCGGCCCGATCGCCGCCGCCATCGTGCAGATGGCGGTGAGTCGGTCGCGGGAGTATCAGGCCGACGTTTCCGGAGCGGAACTCACCGGTTCACCCCTTGCTCTGGCCAGCGCACTGCGCAAGCTTGAGTACGGCACGCAGGCAGTGCCGCTTCGCCCGGAGCCCGTCCTTACCTCGCAGTCTCATCTCATGATCGCAAACCCGTTTCGGGCGGGTGACGTATCGCGGTTGTTCTCCACCCACCCGCCGATCGCAGACCGGGTGCGCCGCCTGGAGGACATGGCGGAGCGTCAGCTGCGCTGGTGAGCCAGGTCGCGGGCGACCTCCATAACGTACTGGCCGTAGCCGGAATTCGCCATCGACTCGCCCAGCGCCTGGCAGGTGGCGGCGTCGATGAAGCCCATCCGCAGCGCGATCTCCTCCAGGCAGGCGATCCGCACTCCCTGTCGATGCTCGAGCACCTGGACGAACTGGCCTGCCTCGAGCAGTGAATCGTGGGTTCCAGTGTCCAGCCAGGCGAACCCGCGCCCCAGGTCGATCAGCTTCACGCGGTCGTGGCGCAGGTAGTGGGCGTTTACGTCGGTGATCTCCAGTTCACCACGCGGCGAAGGGGTGAGCGCGCCGGCGATCTTCACGACGTCATTGTCGTAGAAGTACAGTCCGGTGATCGCCTTGTTCGAGCGCGGCACAGCCGGCTTCTCCTCGATGGAGATCAGCTTGCCATTGGCGTCGATTTCGCCGACCCCGTAGCGTTGCGGATCCTTAACCGGATACCCGAAAAGGATGCAGCCATCCAAGGTGGCCACGCACCGCTGTAGGGTGTCAGAGAAACCGGGACCATAGAAGATGTTGTCGCCCAGAACGAGGGCCACCGGGTCGTCTCCGATGAAATTCGCCCCGATGACGAACGCCTCGGCCAGGCCGTTGGGCTGAGCCTGCTCGGCATAGCGCAGCCGCAAACCGAGCCGGTCACCGTCACCGAGCAGGCGACGGAACAGCGGCAGGTCGACCGGAGTGGAGATGACCAGGATCTCCCGGATCCCGGCCAGCATGAGAACCGAAAGCGGATAATACACCATCGGTTTGTCGTAGACCGGCAGCAGCTGTTTGGAGACGGCCTGGGTGATCGGGTGGAGTCTGCTGCCGCCTCCCCCGGCGAGGACGATGCCCTTCACCGGTAATTGGTGAACTGCAAGGCTACGTCGAAGTCGCGACCCTTCAACAGGGCAATCACGGCTTGCAGATCGTCGCGCTTCTTGCCCGACACGCGAAGCTGATCGCCCTGGATCTGAGCCTGGACACCTTTGAGCTTCTCGTCACGCACCGCCTTGGCGATCTCCTTGGCCTTGTCCTGGCTGATCCCCTGCAGGATGCGCCCGGTGCACCGGTAGATCTTGCCCGAGAGGGCAGGCTCGTCCACCTCAAAGGACTTCAGTGAGATGCCCCGCTTCACCAGCTTGCCCTTCACCACCTCGATAGCGGCGAGGCAGCGCTCCTGGGTCTCGGCTTCGATCGTCATCGCCTCCTCGCCGGTCCAGGCGACCTTCGCCCCGGTGCCGCGGAAGTCGAACCTGGTCGACAGCTCCTTGGCAGCCTGGTTGAGCGCGTTGTCGACCTCTTGCCGGTCGACCTTGCTGACCACGTCGAACGATGGATCCGCCACTGCGGCCTCCTCCCGATAAGCTGTGCTGACCCTACCCGTCAGCCCGAGTGGGCCAGCCCCGCGCCACTGTGTACGCTCATCACCGGCCGGTTCGCCCGGCTCAGGCGGGTTGCCCGAGTGGCCAATGGGAGCGGACTGTAAATCCGTCGGCTTAGCCTTCCAAGGTTCGAATCCTTGACCCGCCACACCCAGCCAGATCAGCCCCTGACCAGCAGCGACACGGTCAGGGGCCGATCTTTGTCGAGTCCGACTGTGACCGGCGCTGTCCGGCCGCCTACGGGTGGCTGTGCCGAATACAGGCCGAAGTTTTCAAGCTTCCACCCAGTGCCTGCGGGCGTGATCGGCGCCGGGGCATCACCTCGGCAGGGTGGGCCGGTCGAGGTGCAAGACGGCTGAAACAGGGGGGGTGGGTTGAGCAAGGATCCTGCCGATCCGACGCGTTTGCGGGCGTTTCAGCGCCCGTTGTGCGGCGACTGGGCGGACCAGCTGCGTGCCCACCGCTGTTTCAGCCGGTTCTTGGGGTGACACCTGTGACAGGGAATTAGAGAGGGAGACGTGACACAAGCACCCCTGTCACTCTGCTGTCACTCACGTTATCGCAGGTCAGACCCCCTAGAGTGACAGAGTGACAGGTGTGACAGTGATGACCTGGTAGGCCCGTCACCGCCCTGTTTGGCCTGCGAGGGTCTATGCTTCCGGGCCATGGGTTCACCGGAGTTGCAGCGCCAGGTTCGTCAGCATGGCAACGACGTGGCAGCGATCTACGAGATCGTGTCCGAGCACACCTTGGACCTTGTCGAGATCAAAGCGACCTTGGCTGAGCACGGTGCGACGCTGGCTGAGCACGGTGCGAAGCTCGACGCGGTCGTCACGAAGGTCGATGACCAAGGCGCGAAGCTCGACGCGGTCGCCGCGACAGTCAACGAGCAGGGTACGAAGCTTGACGAGCTGCTGACGCTGTTGCGCGGCGTAATCGGAGGGTCTCCCTCTGCTTAACCCCCCGGATTCAGTGGTCCTTCGTTACGGTGTCTTCGATAACGTCTGGCCCAAGATGCAGCTCTACTGACGCGGGCCGTTGGAAGCACGCGCCGGATGGGTCCGCCGGATCGTCGTCGATTCTTACGAGGCTGAACCCTCGATCTAGGTAGTACTGATGCAAGCCGGGATTTGACTTCCACGCGTCGAGCCTGAGCCAGCTTCTGTGCGCAAGTCTTGCTCTCCGCGCGGCCCAGTCGAGCAGTGCCGAGCCTAGCTCATCCCCACGAAATCCGTATTCCGGACCAGCTGCGTGACACAGCAGCATCAGTCCGAGGCCGCGGGCCTGCCGCCGTTGGCGGCACCCGATGCCAGCGACAGCTTTGGGAGCCCGGTAGGGTCCACTTCCGTCCGGGGGTGTTATTCCGTCCGTCACTCACTTCGCTGCGAAGGCCCGAGGAAGGCATGCCGTTCGGATGATCTGGGCTGCGCCGATGAACCGACGGGCCACGAGCAGGCCAGCGTTATGGGCTTCGGAGCCTGCGTGGCTTGCGCAGGCATCTTCGAGTACCCATGGAGTGAGGTCACGTTCGAAGGCGTCGGCGGCTGTTTTGAGTACACAGACGTCGGTATCGATCCCGCAGATGTAGAGATCGGTCCAGCCACGCTCGGTGACTAGCTGGGCGCCTTCAGGAGTGAACAGAGAATAGATGTATTTGTTGATTATCGGGGTCTGTGTAGTGATGTAAGGCGTGAGCTCGGAGACATGATCGATCTCCGGTACGTCGACCATTTTCGTCCAGCCGATCAGTCGTTCGAACGGACTGCCCGCATAGTTCAGATAGCGACTGAACACCACGTCACCGCCGTTATCCTGCCAACGGCGTACGAGATCGACGATGATCGGAACTGTGGGTTTGGAGTGCTCGGTGATGAACCCGTTCTGCACGTCTACCACTACGACTGGCTCTCCTACGGGCTCAACGGACGCGATAAAAACACCGTCACGTCGTAGCCCTCTGCTCCATCCCTAAAGGACAAGCAGGCCGCCCATCAAAAGCGCTCACCCCGGCGCAGGCTGAGGACGTGCTCGGCCGGATCACCCGATGCTGGCACGGGGGGCGGCGTTCAACATCGGCATCGCCCCTCCCGCCTGCCCGTCCTCCGTGAGCACCCTTTCTTAGGTGTCGTTGTGGCTTACTGTTATCCATCGACCTTCAGGGATTGCGTACTCTCCGAACTCAAGTACTTTCTGCTCTTCTATGTCTTCGTACCACCAGTTCTGACCAGCTAGTACAGGGTCTCCGGCTTTTACGTGCAGGTATTTTGCCTCGTCTTCGTTCGCCCGCCTGGCGCATTCACGGTAGCGGTCACTTAGAACTTGTCGCCCAGTGGCTTCGGCGATGCGGCCGATAGTTCCGCCCGTTAGCTTGGTGGTGCACTCATCCTATGATACCAAGTGGCATTATCGCTGGAATGGTCCTATCCAGGCGTTCGACATCGCCGCTGCTCTCACTGACACCGTCACGGGCCTTGCTGGAGCTACTGCCGTCCTGCGGCCCGGGGAGCCGCTGACCGTCAGCTACGGCGCGGCAAAACTGAACCTGCATGGTGAGGTGTAAGGCCCGGTATCGGTACCCGCGCAATCCCGGCTGTGACCGGGACCTTGACCGAAGCGTGCACCCGCGTCACCCCCGCACCCGCGCTCAGATGCAGCTGCACCGCCAGCGGCACCCCGGGTCGGACGGGAAGGTGCTCGAGGCGTCCCAAGCGCGGCAGGGCATCTTGGGGGTGCACGCTAGGATGCCCGTGTGGATGCCACCGATGTTGACACGCGGATCGCCGCGATGGACCCGGCGGACCCGGAGCTGCGGGCCCGCTCCGACGCCGCGCTCGCCAGGATCATCGGGCGCCACGGCAAGCTGCCGACTCTGGCCGACTATCGGCGGGTGTACGACTCCCTCGCCAAACTCGGCATCGACTGGCCCGGTGACGACCGGGTACGCGAGATGTACCCCGTCGCCCCGTGATCGGCGGGAAAGTCCTCGACCCCAGCGCACTCGCCGCCTACGTCCAAGGCAGTCTCGCGATCGACTCGTGGCTGGTGACTGCCGCTCACACCGGCATCGTGCTGTACGTGCCGCAGCCGGTGATGACCGAGTTCCGGGCGGTGTACCCCGGGGCGGACCTGACTGATCTGCTCTCCTACCCTTGGGTGATCCAGGCGGGGTTCGACTGGACCGACGCATCGGACGTGGCCCAGCTACTGATCGAATCACCGGGGTGGGACGGCACCGCTGGCCACGTTGTCCTGGTGGCCCGCCACTCGGGACTACGTGTCGTGGACCGTACTGGTGCGGGGTGACCACGAGGGGTCGCCCCCGGATGGGACGCGTGGCTTGGTCGTCCGTGCCGATCGGCAGTGCAGTGAACTGGCGCATCACATCGAGTTCCCGCCAGCCCGGTGATCGCCCCGCTACCCTGGCCTGGTATCGAGTTGATCGAACCGAGGCGAGCTGAGCTGTGGCCCGTATGCTCACGCGACCTGTGAACAGCCATAACAGGAGAGACGCCGCTGACATAGGAACTGGGGCCACCACGCCACGCCGCGTCGGTGAGGACCGGTGTTGCCGGACCGCTTGCCGACTCTGGGATGATGGCCGAAGTGGTCCCCCGACGGGCACAGTCCGGGGGCTGGCCGACATCAGTAGGGAGAAGGTGCCAGCGTGGCTCAGCCTGTGCGGTTCGACGACCACGGCGAGCAGGACTTGGACGTGCGCGCCGCCCTGGACCCCACCAATCCCACGTACAAGCTCAGCCCCCAGGAGTGGCAGGCGCGGCAAGAGACCGACATGAGGCGCACCGGCCGGATCCCCACCCTGGCCGACTACCGCAAGGTCTACGACAACCTCGTCGAGCGACACGGCTACCGGCAGGTGAGCGACGAGGAGATCCGGCGGACCCATCTCGTCGCCCCGTGATTGGCGGCAAGGTCCTCGACTCCAGCGCCCTCGCTGAGTATGTCCAAGGATCGATCGCCATGGAAACGTGGCTGAAAGTCGCGTCCCTGACTGGCTTGGTGTTGTACCTGCCGGCGCTGGTCCTGTCGTAGGTCCGCGCCGTCTTCCCTGATCGGCTGGACCGTCTGGGTCAGGTTGTGCAGCATTCTCAGGTTGTCTACCGGGAGTTGGATCGCGTGGACGCGCCGAAGGTTGCGAAACTGCTGGCTGATTCCCGGGTGTGGGATGGCACCGCAGGCCACGTCGTCCTGGTCCCCCGCCAGCGTGGGTGGCCGGTCCTGAGCGCGGACCCGGACCGCTTGCGGCGCATCGTTCCCGATCTGGACGTGGACCTGCTGTAGCCGACGGCCGCCTACCCCGCCCCGGTCTCTCCCGCAGCCGCGTCCCCGACTCCTCATCACCGCCACCATCCCCGCCGTCGACAGCCCCTACGGGGTGGCGGTCTCCCCGGACGGACGCCACGCCTACATCCCCAACTACGGCTCCGATTCGGTGGCGGTGATCGACACCGGAGTAGGCTGAGAGGCCGTTTACCGCCCGTTGTGGGGCGCTGTGCCGGACCTGAAACCAATCCCACAACCTGTACGCGCCTGCGTGCATGGTGGGACCTGAACTGATATATACCACCCAGATGTGCTGGCCCTGTCTAGTCCGTTCGCCGTACCCCACACACGTAGCGTGACCGACCGATAAGGAGGAGCATCGCGTGGTCTACGCCGTCCCTGGACGCGCCGACGAGCTGCCCGACAGGCTCGTGCGCCGCTGGAACTCCCGGATAACCGCCGAGTTCCAGCGGCTTCGCCCGACGCTGGGGAGCCGCTTCTTCACCATCGACCCCGATGAGATCGCCCAGGCGACGCCTGCTGCGGTGAAGTGGTTCGGCGACCCCGCCGAGCCGGCCTTCTGCATCGGGCCGAGTGTGGCGCGCGAACTCTCCGACTGGGGGGTGCGCGGGCGTCAGGCGCTGCACAACGAGTACTGCGAGTACGCCGCCGTCCATCATCCCGACCAGGCCGGGCGACTGCGTCTCAAACGCATCCAGGTCACCACCGAGCTGCGCGAGTACTGGCTGACTATCGCCGGCGCCGACCCTGACGCCCTGCGGGCCATGACCGCAGGCATCCTCGGGACGGAGCCGAGCTGGCCCGAACTCTACGGTGTCGCGGATCCAAAAACGCTGAGTGAGCGCGGCCGAGAAGTGGCCTTCGCTCGGCTGGTCGCCGGGCACGGCAACGCCGCGGACCTCGTGCAGGCGGGCGTCCCCGCACAGCCAACAGGAAGCCTGAACACCGAGAACACGCTGTTCATGACCCATCCGATCAACGGGCTGGACGATCTGCTGTACATCGTCATGTTCGGCGCGCAGCCGTACTTCCGGCGCACCGCGGACGGGTTTTCACCAGCGACCCGGGAACAGATCTTCCGGGCGGCCGACGTCGAGCAGTTGGCCTGCCGTCATGCGGATCCCGCAGCGGCTGCCGGGGCACACGGGGCCGCCGTCGAGGGGCGGACGGTCGCGTTCGCCGACCCGCTCGGCGTCTACATCCAGTCGTTCCCCCGGGAGATTTTCCTGCTCGACGACCAGCCGATTCCGGATGAGTGGGTGCGGTTCAGCCGGGGTACCGACGGCATGTTCCAGCGCCTTGAGGTCGGGCCCCCTGACGACGATCCAGCCTTCCTCGACCAGGTGCGGGTCGCGACCGGGGCGCAGGATGAGCCGCTCGTCGGGGGTCATCAGGTCGTCGAGAACGTCGAGGTGGGCCCGCTGGTCATCGTCGGGCCGGGTTCCGCCCTGGCCGACGCCGAACGGATCGTCCTGGACGCCGACGCCGGGCCGATCGTCTGCCGCGAGGCGAGCATCTGCGAGTCCATCCGTGCACTCAAGGCCGAGTTCGACGGGTCGGGAACGCCCTCGCGGGTGGCGCCCCGTCGCATGGGCTCGCCCTGACATGGCGCTGCAGGAGGGGATCTTCCACGCTTCCGGCGACCGTCCGGGGCGTGCCTTCGTCATCCTGTTCCTCCGCGCGGCCCCAGGGCTGACGGCGGCCGAGGCTGGCGCAGCCCTGGAACAGCTGTGGCGGCTGTGGCGCGGTCTCGCTGCCGGGAACGTCCCGGACCTGCCAGGACACCCGGTGCAGTCCGACCACCTGACGGTACTGGTCGGGTACGGGCGCAACGCCTTCGCGCGCCCGGGAGCGCGCAAGACGGCGCCGGACGCCCTGGTCCGGCACGGCGCCTTCCGCTCGCCGCTGGCGACCGGCGGCGGCCCGGTGGTCATCGGTTCGGGCCTGTCCTTCGCCCCGGATGTCCGGCTCAACGTGAGCACCGAGGAGGTTGCCGTCCAGCTCATCGCCGACACCCAGATTGCCGTCAACCGGGTCGTCGTCGAGACCTGGAAGGCGCTGCACGACCGCACCGACCCCGAACGCGGGCAGGCAGCGCTGTCCCTCACCGGCTTCTTCCAGGGGTTCCAGCGCGACGACGGCCGCAGCTGGATCGACTTTCACGACGGCGTTTCGAACCTGCGCAGCGATCAGCGCCTCGACGCGATCGCGATCAAGCCCTCGGCCGTACCCGAGGACGAGTGGGTCGAGGGCGGCACCTACCTGGCCTTCCTCCGGCTGACCGTCGACCTGGCCGTCTGGCGAGCCCTCGGCCGAGCCGAGCAGGAGCTACTGGTCGGCCGCGACAAGCTCTCGGGCTGCGCGCTCACGTCCGTCGACGCCACCGGCGCGCCGGTCGCGCTGGTCGGCTGCCCGGTCAGCGGGGCCCGCGAGGTGATAGACGAAGGCAACCAAGCGTTCCGCGAGCCTCCCGGGGTGGCCGATCCGGTTATCCGGCGCAGCCACGTGCAGCGCGCGAACCACCACCAGGGACCCGTCAGCGACCCGAGCAGCCTGCGGATCTTCCGGCAGGGCTTCGAGTTCCTGGAGCCCCAGGACAGTGCACCTGGCTTCCGGGCTGGGCTGAACTTCGTGAGCTTCCAGGACTCCCCGGAGCGGCTGATCCGGCTCCTCCGCCAACCGGACTGGCTCGGCGGCACCAACTTCGGTGGCGACCCCGCCGCCCAGCCGCCCGGGCTGGACCGCCTGCTCGCCGCCCGGGCCGGTGCCATTTTCCTGGTGCCCCCGGCACCCGACGGCGACCAGTTCCCCGGGGCCGCGCTGTTCAGTGAGAGCTTTGGGAGACGGTGACTGCTCCTTGCCCACGGAGGCCCAGCTTGCGAGCATGAGTGGACACGGATCGGAATGCCACGCAAACCTCGGTCAGCGCAGACAAGGGGACGCAATGTCAAGCGATCATCCCAACCATGGCCACGACGGGAAAATCACGCGGTGCCGTGACGTCTATCTGAAGATCGAGAAGCTTCCCGCGTACAGCCCGGTCGCGCCGGAGAATGCCGAGCACGGCCGCTACGGTCGGGACTGCATGCGTAACCACGGGCATGAAGACTCCCGTATTCCCCAATCGGAGATCGAGCGGCGCCGGGTCGACGCAGTGATCTACCGAGAGTATCTCGACCCGGGTTTCACGGTGCCGAACATGGCGCCGCTTGTCCCGCGGGATCTGACCGAACCGCGCTGGGACCAGCGCATCCCGGGTGCCGTGCTCTACGCCGAGCCCACCGAGCGGTTGCGGATTCATGTTCGCAACGGCGACACCGAACCGCATACCTTTCATGTGCACGGACTGGTCTACGGCATCGACTCCGACGGGGCCTGGCCATTCGGCGTGGCCGCGGCGGACGGTCGGCGCAGCGACGCGATCTGTCCAGGCCAGACCTGGTGCTACAACTTCGATGTCACCATGGAGACCATCGGGTGCTGGCCCTTCCACGATCACCTGATGGACATCGAGGCGGCCGTGGATCGGGGCCTGTTCGGCGGCATCGTGGTGCGCCACCCCAATGGACCGAAGCCGGATCTGGAAGTGCCGTTCTTTTTCCACCGACTGATGGGCTCCGGCGGGGAGCCGGAATTCGACAGCGGCACCCTCAACGGGGGTGACACGTTCAGCCACACGTTTTCCCTGGAAGGTACTTTCGGGTACGTCTGCCGGTTCCACCCGATGCTCGGCACCGTACGAGTCAACCCGGCTGGGCCCCTGACTGCGGACGTCTCCATCGTCGACAGCCCGACACCGCGCTTTGTTCCCGCCGACGTCACGATCGGCGTCGGCGGGATGGTCACCTGGACGCACGGCGGCACCTTGCCACACACCGTCAGCGACGCGCAGACCGCGCCATTGGACACGATGGCCATCAACGGCCGCGCGTTCGTCGGCAACACTCCGATCATCGCGGCGGAGAGCGGCTCGCGGATCCGGTGGTACGTCTTCAACCTCGATCTCGGTGAACGCTGGCACAACTTCCACCCGCACGGCCAACGCTTCCTCTTCGCCGGCGAGATGGCCGACACCCGCAGTATCGGTCCGGCCGAGTCGTTCTGCGTGGACACGATCGCGCCGCCGGTCGTGCTCGACCCCCGAGCCTGCGACGACGATCACGACTACGACGACAGCGGGAGCCGGCACGACTACGACGACCACCGAAAGCGGTACTGCCTGCGCGGCGACTTCCTGGTCCACTGCCATGTCGAAATGCACATGATGATGGGGATGGCAGCGCTCGTGCGCGCCGTGCAAACAGTTTCTCTCGACGAGAACGACGTCGAGCGGCTGGGATTCGAGCTACCCGTGGCAGACCCGGCGTACTGCCGACTGTTCGGCCACGACCACGAC
>JBQTGW010000357.1:0-2328 GCA_052390495.1 Pseudonocardiales bacterium | reverse complement strand
ATCGAACGGTTCAGCGTGGCGGCGATGTCACCGGTATGGATCCAGGTCTCGAAGCCGCGCACGGTCATCATGTCCGGCACCGGCATCGACATCGGGCCGATGGTTACCGAACGCTGCTCGGCGTCCGGATGCTCGGCCAGCCAGCGGCACAGCGCCTGCGCCTGCTCCCGCCAGGCCGTCCGGGTGTGTGCCGGGGTCTGGGCCCGCTCGTGGGTCAGCAGCAGCTCGGTGCGAGCCGCCACGTCGTCCTCGGGGCGAACTGGCGGCCAGACCGCAGCGCCGAGCTGGTGGGCGAGCAGCCCATCGGTGGCGGTGAGGTGGGCGAGGAGGTCTTGCACGGTCCATTCGTCGTAGGCGGCGATCCGGGACCACTGCGTGGGGCCGACCTCGCCGAGCAATGCGCCGAGCGCTGCTGTCATGGCCGCATAGACCCGGGAGTGCGCGGGGGTATCCCCGGTCCCCATGCGGCGCCTGCGGGCCGCGTCCAGCAACCGCGCTGTCGCCGAGCTGCAATCCGGGGCGCTCACGGCTCACCTCGCTCGCTACTCAGTGCCACAGCCAACTGGCGAAGGCCGCTTCGTAGCCTCGACTTGGCGGTGCCTTCCGGTATGCCGAGCTCAGCCGCGACCTCACGGTAGGTTCGGCCATGGAAGTAGGCCAGTTCGATGGCTTGCCGGAGCAGCAAGGGCAGGTTGGCCAGTGCCGCGCGCACGCTGGCCGCGGTCATCGAAGCGAGGACGATCTCGGCCGGGTCGGCAGTGATGTCGCTGGAGGCCGCGGGTTCGCACAGATATGGCTCGGTTACCAGGATCCGCCGACGTACCTCGGCGCGGACCCGGTCGACCGCGCGTCGGTGGGCCAGCAGGCACAACCAACCACGGAGGGTGCCGCGCTCGGGATCGAAGGCGAGGGGACGTTCCCAGAGACTGACGAACACCTCCTGGGTGACGTCCTCGGCAATCCCGGTATCCCTGGTCACCCGCAGCGCCACCACGTGGACCACGCGGCAGTACCGGTCATAGACCTCGCCCAGCGCGTTCTCGTCCCCGTAAACGAGGCGTTGGTGGATCTCCCTGTCCTGCATACCAGCCCCCGACCGCATGGTGCCGCGTGCCGCCGCTGCAGTGATGAGACTGGCGGGCCGGCCGGTTTGATACCGAACACCGCCTCACCCACTAAGCCGATTGTGCAGCGGCGACGGCAAGCGGACCCTGCAAAGGCATTCGTTCGACGCATAGGAGGCAGATATGGCCGGGTTCGTCCAGATCGTCGAGTTCGACTCCTACGAGTCGGCGATGGAGAATTCCAACCGGCCAGAGACCAGGGAGTTCTCCGCCCAGATGACCAAGCTGTGCGACGGCCCACCGACGTTCTACAACTTGGACGTTTGGCAGTCCACCCCATAACGTCCGGCCCAACGCCTTCGGGGCGAGGCGGGGAAAGGACTAGGCGTGGGCGAGCGGATCGATGTGGGTGGCGTTGAGCTCTGGTTCGAGCGGACGGGTGCGGGTCCCGATGTCCAGCCCACCCCTTCGTTGTAGCCAGACCCGTGACCGTACTGGACCAGACCAGGAGCTCGGCTCCACCCAGTGCTGTGTCGCACATCGGTACGGGTTGCCCGGCACGACAATCCATCCAGATCGCGGCACCCGCGTCGTGGTAGTTGCAGCAATCCGCAGCCGGAAGCGTACGGTCGTTCTCTACCCAGGGTTACGCCATGTTCGCTTAGCGACTTTGAGTAATCACTGACACTCCCACGGCCCCTCGTCCAGATGTCCTGGTCCACCCCGGCAGCTAATCTTTTCGCTGCCCGGCGCGGTGGCCGCGATTCGGCTCCTGATAGCGCCCCACGGGGTTCCCAAAACTGCAATCTGGCTCCTCACTGAAGGGTCATCCGCTTGGACTAGTGCTGACCTGCGAAGTGACCGCCAGTTTGGGCCCTGGGCTGGGTGGTCGAATTGGCACCAGGTGTCACTTCGCAGGTCGGGGTAGGATTCGGCCTGAGCATGATCAACCCACGCTCAGCCACGCCGGAAGATCATCTGGGTCTGGGCTTGCCCCCACGCCGATCTTGAGATGCTGGACCGGGTGCCCAGGAGAAGGAGGCAGACACCGTGAATGCCGGTGAGGCGAAGTCCGTGGGGGAGCTGCTGCGCAAGATCCGGCTCAAGCGGGAGCTGACGTTGGAGGTGGTCGCCGGACTGGCGGGTATCACCGCGGGGTACCTGTCCCGGGTCGAGCGAGGTTTAGCTCCTCTGGAACGGCACTCGCACTGGAAGGGGATAGCCGCCGCGCTCGGCGTCCCACTCTGGGAGCTGATGCGCCTGG
>JBQTGW010000356.1:0-7668 GCA_052390495.1 Pseudonocardiales bacterium | reverse complement strand
ATCCACTCCCTTTGTGGGCGGTTGTGTGGTTTTTGGTTTTCCACTCTTGTTTGTTCTTTTGTCGGCCCTCGCCCGTGGGGAGCCGTTCTTTCCCCCGCCCCCCGGCGGACGGTTTCGGCCCAGTCGGCGTCGACGAGGACGGCCGGCCAGCCGGTGGGAGTTTCGCGGAGGGTCAGGCGTAGGCGGACTTGAACGCTGGATAGTAGTCATCCCAGTCGGGCATGGGGTCGTCGGCCAACGACGCGGCGAGATCGCCTGGATCGGCCGGTGGAGGCGGGCTCGACGGGACCATCTCGACCGGATGCCCGGGGACGGCGACCGGGGGCCGGCAGTCCAGCAGCGGTGACTGGGCCAGGATGTCGTTCTCCAGCTGCCGCAGCGAGGCCTCGGGATCCAAGCCCAGCTCTTCACCCAGGATCCGCCGCGCCTTGGTGATGGCCCGCGGCGCTTCGGCTTGGCGTCCGCAGCGGTACAGCGCCAGCGCCAGCAGCTCCCACCGTCGCTCCCGCAACGGATCCGCAGCCACTAGCCGCTCCAGCTCGGCCACCACCCCGGCATGCTCACCCAGCGCCAACTCAGCCTCCAGCAGCACCTCGACCGCACCCGCCCGCAGCTCGTTGAGCCGGGCGATCTCAGGCTGAAGGAACGCCTCGAAAGCGAGCTCGGCATAGGGGCTCCCCGCGCCACAAGGCCAGTCCCTGGCGCAGCACAGCACTGGCCGCCAACGGCTGATCGGCCCGCAGCAACGCCCGGCCCTCGGCGGCCAAGCCCTCGAACCAGGCCACGTCGAAACAGTCGTTCTCGATCGGCAGCACATAACCCGGCGGACGGGTCACCAACACCCGCGGGGGACTGCGTAATCGGCGAGCCGGCTCCAGTACCCGACGCAGATTCGAGATATAGACCTGCAACGCACCGGTGGCCTTCGCCGGAGGCTCCGCCCCCCACAACTGATCAATAAGACGATCCAGGGATACCACCCGATTGGTCTCGATAAGCAACACGGCCAAGATCGCACGAGGCATCCGCGGCCCGATATCCAGCAGGCGCCCGCCCTCGGCTACCTCCATCGGCCCCAGCACCCGGAACTCCACACATACTCCCCTCCGAGGGCAGGACGCATTCTACGTCACCGGTGACAGACCCGGCGATAATTTTCGATCAGCGAATCCGCGCCTGACGCCGGGTGTCCCGGGACAGGTCGGGGTTGCGCCCAGCTCGGTCAGCCGCCGGGCTCCGCGCGTACAGCTCGCGGCCACCAACGGCGTCATGGCAGGTGACCGTGGAGCCCGCCGCCCTTCGTGCCGGCCCACTCTCCAGGGTCATCACTCGAGGCAGCGGTGGCTGGGTCCGCGGCGCACCGGAGCTCTTAAGCGGCGCACAAGGATTTCCTAAGGACACCGCAGCATGCTCACCACATCACCGGCGGCACTGTTCCAACAGTACGTCGACGACACCTTTCCCATTTCCGGTACGTGGACGATCACAGCCCATCCTGATAACAAGGAGACCGTCATGCCAACGAACCCCACCATCCCATCCATCCCCGTCGTGGCACCCAACCGCTGGGTCCTGATCCGCGACAAGATCCAGATCGACTCGTCACTGAAAAATCGGATAACCGAGGATGTCAAGGGCCTGCCACCAAACTGCCCCATCTACCTCGTCGCCCGTGAGATCACGCACGCTCCGGACTGGAGCTTGGTCCTACCTGGTCATCCCATCGTGATAGTCTGCGACAGTTATAACCCGAATGGCGGTGGCATTGATACGAGGGGCTCCGGGGGCGCCCGCGGGGTGGATGGACAGAACGGGGCGAAGGGGATAGACGTGAAATCCGGGCAGAAAACCGGGCCGAGCGAGGACAGCGCGCGAGGAAAGCCCGGGACGTCGGGCACAGACGGTAGCAAGGGCAACTCGGCGCATCCGATTACCCTTATCGCACGGAAGATACTGAGCCCGTGGTTGCTGTACACGAAAGGAGGCAATGGCAGATCCGGTGGAAACGCCGGGAACGGTGGAGACGGTGGAGACATCCTTTATTACAGTGCCGACGAACAAGACTGGACAATCAAACCTAATGAGAGGCCCAAAGGCGGCGCCGGAGGCAACGGAGGAAACGCGGGAAAGGCCGGGAACGGCGCAAATATCACCATAAAGTACGTCACCTCCCAACTTGGTTTCTGCTTCGCGGAAGGGGGTGTCGCCGGAATCGGTGGTAAGAAGGGCATCGGGGGCTTATCCGGCGGTGAGCCGCCCCTCACCCCGGCTCCCTCCGGTAAGGCGGGAATCTCGACGCCTGCGGGCGTGAATGGCACGGTCACGCAGACTCAGCTCTCCTCGGACGCCTGGTGGGCGGCGGCGGTCGGGACCCTGCCCGTTCCGGTGTTGCAGGGTTGGGCCGACCACTGGGAGCGGGTCGGCGAATACCGGTTCCGCAAGTACATCCAGGCGAATCCGGCCACCAAGCCCCTGCGGGACTCCGCGGTGGAGGATTTCGCCTCGGTGCTCCTGCTGCGGCCCAACAGCCCTCGGGCGCAGCGCTTCAAGGATTATCTGAAGGAAGGGCTGACCCCCCTCGGGCTGCCCTACGACTACGACCTGAAGCCGAAGATCGACCTGTTCGAGGAGTTCCTCACGGACTACGGCGTTCACCGGAATTGGCTGTTCGACCAGTTCAAGTCATTCCTGCTACGGGCCGGAGACAACAACCAGAAGAAGGCGATCATCACTAGCCAGATCAATTTCTACGCTGACTACGAGACGGCGATGATAAAGGATCGCGCCGCCGCCGTGTCCGACGCGGCCGAGGCGCAGACACGGTTCGACTATGCCGTGAAAAAGTCCCAAGCCTTGACGGAAAGGTTGAACCAGCTCAGCGAGGCGCGCAAGAACGAGCCGATGAGTATCGGGGACTACTTCACCATCATCGGCGCAGTGGTGGGCGCGGTCGTCAGTGTCGCCACCGCCGCCATCAGCCTCGGGACGTCGCTCATCGGGGCCGGCGGTGCCCTCGCGGCCCTCGCGTCACTCGGAGGGCTCGCCAGCAGCACCGCGGCGCTGACAAAGGCGAACGACCTAGTCAATAACAGCGATCCCACCACACCGTCGCTGACCGATCAAGGCAAAGCGCTGATCGGTAGTATCCAGGACGTCGTGAAGAACACCAAGCAGTTCCTCAACAAAGCACAAGCCGTCCACGACCTCATTAACGCCATCATCGAGGGCGAACCCGACGCGCCGGAGCCGCAAATTCTCGCCCAGCAGGTGGAGGCGGCCTTCGAGGTGACCATGGCTCGGTTCGGCGTCACTCGGAGCGCGCTGGCGATGCAGGGTGCCGAGCTGAAGGTGCAGGCGTACCAGAACGGTAAGGCCGGGCTGGCCGGCATCCACGGGGACCTGTCGGCGAACGAGCGGGAACTGAGCAAGGTCGCCCGGATGCTGCTGCGCCAATTCCAGATATACAACGACCTGTTCTTCATCCGGTACCAGTTCTACGTCAACCGGGCCTTCGATCTCTACACGCTGCCCGCACAGCCCAAGACCCGCGCGACCAGATTCGATTTCGGTTACGTGCACCCCGATGAGGAGGAGGACACCTTCGCCGCCCTCGAGCGGTCGGACGGGAGCGCCGCCCAGCGCATCACCATGCTGCTGGGAGCGTGCCTGACCTCCCAGCTGTACAATCTGCCCGGCAAGACAAAGGATGAGTACAACGCCTATATCCTGGATTCTGATATGGACAGTGCCGAGAAAATATGGAGCATCACGTCACCCTCGGTACTCAACGCGCTCCGCACAACTGGGGCCGTGACCTTCCAGACCTCGTTCAGTGACCTGGACGACGACTTCGGTCAGCCCGCGGAGCTCAAGATCCAGCAGATCGGGGTAGCCCTGGTGGGGGCGCGGAATAAGATGCATCCGAATCAGAAACTCGTCAAGGTGGTGGTCACCCACACGGGCCAGGAGCTGAATCGCCGCCGAGGTAACAACGCGGCCATCTCAATCCTGGCTCCACCCCGTCATGACACCGTCAGTGCGAAGCTGGACGGCATCGATCTCGTCGATCTCGCAAGCGCCATCACCCCGCAAGAGGAACCCGACTCCTGGGGACGCAGCCCCATCACCACCTGGCGGATCGCGATCGCCTCCCAGACCGCCTCGGAGCTGGACCTCAGCGAACTGTCCGAGGTGCAGTTCGGCGTGAAATACGGTTTCTGGAGCCCGTTCGGAGCTGCCAAGAAGCAGGCAGCGTTGCAGCGAGGTGCCGTCGACGCAGTGGAGCCAGGCACGCCGGAACTCGTGTAGTCGGGCCGGCCGGCCGCCGGGAGCGAGGGGACGCTCACCCGGCGGCCGGTCGGGTTTTTCGTCATGCCACCGTGTCCGAGAGACATCGCGACACCGACCCGGCTTGAGGTGGGGTTCTCCGCGCGGTCCGGAGGCGATATTCGTCTGGTCCAACGACGGCCACCGCTGGCGGCGATGCCCGTCGAGCACCTCACCCCGGCGGCGGAGGATCGGGCTGTCGAGGTGCAGGCATTGCTCGCCGACCAGGGCCGGCACCGGACCCCGTCGGTACCCGACTGCCCTGAAACCGACGCCCTGTTCGCCACAGTGGCCGCCGGAGTCCGGGTTGCTTCGGAGTGCTGTTGTCATCGTGGTGTCCAGAGGTTCTGGGCCATCGCCGCTTCCGCCTGCCGACCGGCCGCGAGCAGGAATTGATCCAGCGGGAGGCTGCCCACCCCCGAGGAGGTGGCGGGCGGGTGCACGAGCGGCGCATCGGGTGCCACGAGGTAACACCGTCCAGCGAACCGGGGAAATCGCTCCGCCAGCGCCCGCAAACCGGCGATCGAGTGCCGGGAGGACGCCGCGATCTCGAATGCCATCGGTTCGGTGGGGTGGTCCAGCACGAGATCGACTTCAATGGTGCGATCCCGCCAGTAGTACAACCGTATCCCGCTGTGCAAGGCCAGGGTATGCAACGTCGCGGCGGCTAAATTCTCCAGCAATGCCCCCATCTCGACCGGGTCGTGCAACGGCGCGAGCCCCCGCTGCAGGGCGGCATTGCGCACGGCCCCGTCCAGGAAGTAGAGCTTGCGGCCACGACGCTGGATCTGCGCCTCGCTGCCCCCGTAATTCGGCAACCGAAAAATCATGAAAGTCTTCTCGAGGTAGGACACGTAACGGTCCAACGTTGCCTGGGACATGCCGTCGAGGTCCCGCCCGACGCCGGTGGGCGACAGCATGCCGCCGATCTGACCAGCCAGGACGTAGAGAAGTCGTTCGAGGAGCATAGGGTTCTCGATGCCGAATGATTGGGGGATATCTTTGTAGATCGCCCGCTCCACCGCGTCACTGCGCAGTACCTGTTGGGACAACAAAGTGCGGTCCGCGTCGTCGAATCGGTCCCCGGCGGGGTCCTGAGAGAGTAACTCCGGAAAACCACCGAGCAACAGGAAGCGATGCCGCCGGGCCGCCAGCGCCGCAGGCTCAGGTAACCGGGGAATCAGCCGCGTGACAGTCTCCGCGAGAGTGGCCGCCACCTCGACCGGGGCGGCGGTCCCTACGAGATCCAAGTACTCGGTGAACAGGTACGGCAGGAGGAACTGTTCTGACCACCGGCCGACTCCGCTTTCCAGCCGACGATCCTGGAGCGCCGCAGTAGCGCTGGAGGTTCCGATCACCTGGACCGGCCACCGATCGTCGTAGAACGTCTTGAGCCACAGATCCCAATCCCGCGCGTAAACGAGTTCGTCAAGGAGGAGGACGGATGGTTGCTCAGTACGCGCGCCGCTGGCGTCGCAAACTTGACGGACGAGATCACCGAGTGATTCGCGAAGCAGCAAAGGATGATCCATCCGAAGCCACCACACTCGCTCGGGAGAAATTCCGGAGTCGAGGAGATGCCGCGCCGCCTGGTACATCGCGGTGGTCTTGCCCACCCGGCGTGGACCCAGGACAAGCTGGAAACGCCGGGGGGCCGCCGGGTCGCTGATGCGGTTCGGGAGACTGCGGGCGAGCGGACGTTCCGTGGGCCGGGCCAGCACGTCAGGGATCACCCCGGTCCGATGCCAGGGGTTCTGCTCAGCAAAGACCCGCCGTAGGTCCTCTGCGCTCGGCCGCCAGGTAGCCACGTATCCCTCCCTTGCTGTGCCTTACTCGGATACTAACACTCATTGAGTGAGTGTTACAGCACCGATAAGCATCTTTGATCACTGCGGTGGAGGGTTGGGTGGCCCGGCTACGGTGGCGGGCGTACCTGCGATGCACGCAGCGGCCGTGCGAGCTCGTCATACAAGAGCGGAGTCGTCACGAGAACACCCCGCACGCCTTGCAGCGCTGACGCTTCGTGCTGACCCACGCTTCTCCGACACGCCGGGCGTGGACTAAGTCCATCCACCCTTTAGGCGATACCGGGATGGTGTCGAGTACCGGAATCTTCAACGCCTGATCAGGGAAGTTTTCTAACTGCTTGCCCTCAAAGAGGTAAGCAACCCTGTCCCCGCGTTGCCAACGTATAGTGCAGTCTCCTGAAGGCAGGTACAACCAGGCGGTTGGTCGGTAGGTCATGGCTGGTACCCGCGAGCTTCTTTGGTGGTCTGGTTAATCAGCTCACCCAGGTTGTCCGCTTGCGGGGTCTCCAGGATAGCCACACAAACATGCGGGCGGTCGTACACCGTGATCCAGACTTTGCCCTTACGCACCTCCAGAGAGAAGGTGGCGCTTGCCTCTGGGCCTTGAGCTTTAACAGTGAGCTTGCGGCGGGTTGTCATGCGGTGTCACCGCCGATGCTTGCTGTGGATGGCAGGACTGGCGACGGGCGTCCAGGGCCAGCGTCGCCAGTCCTGCCGGTCTATGGGGGGCATGTCAGATCACAGCCGGGTCGAGCATGACCGGCAGCGGATCATGTACTGGGATCGTTCTGTGCACGTTTTTCCTGTTCATGGCCTCTACCTCCGTTGCGGCCAGGCCGGTCTCGGCCGTACCCTGCGACCCAACCGGCCGAAGCTTGCTCACTGCTTGCAGGTGTCGGTCGAGCAGCTCGAGGAGCTACTTACCGAAGGTGATGAAAAAAAGAGCGCGTCCGACGAGCGGTTGCTCTACGCCTTACAGCATCCCGGCAGCGTCGATCTCGTCATCGTGGCTCGGCTCCGCGAACAGGTACATACCCTTGACGAGCGCTACGCCCGCGCGCCGTCGACGTCGCTACTTGCAGAGACCGGACAATGCCTCGGCCAAGTGGTATTCCTGCGGGCACACGCGCCGACCACCCGAGTATGTCGTGAGTTACAAGTCGTTGAGGCTGAGAGTGCCACGCTCATGGGGCAACTCGTCTGGGATGCGTCGCAACGTCGTGATCAGGCCACGGCGCACGGCTACTTCGATCAAGCCATTGAAACGACTCGACAACTCCAGGATCCGGCTGCTGAAGGACTCGCACTGCTACGGAAAGGCTTCGTTGCCCTATACGGCGAGAAAGATCCGCTTGCTGGCTTGAGCTTGACCATGCAGACCGCCGAGACCACCAGAAGCACCAGCCCTGCTTGGAGTCAACCGGTCAGTGCACCAACAGGATATAATCTTGTTGGTATGACTGATGCGGAGGTTGTTGGTGCGTGGTCAGGAATTGCTCCCCCTAGAGCGTGAGCAGATTATGATCGGTATCGC
>JBQTGW010000355.1:0-24354 GCA_052390495.1 Pseudonocardiales bacterium | reverse complement strand
CCACCTCGGCTCCGTCGCTGTCGCGGAAGTGGAACAGTCGCGCCGGGGTCTCACACCAGGTCAGCTGCTTGGCGATCTCGTTGGCCACGAACGTCTCGAACAGGGGGCCGCCTGCCGGATCGGTCGGCCGTTGCATCGCCGCTGCGTCCTTGCCGAGCAGCGCGCCCGCAACGCCGGTATCGGTGAGGTAGAGCTTCGGGCGCCGGGTGACCTTGGCGGTGAGGTTGCGGCTCCAGGCCGGTACCCGATGGACGAGGAACACCGTCTCCAGCCACGACGCGTAGTGCTGTGCGGTCGCGCGGTCGAGGCCCACCCGCTGGCCGACGGTGCTGATCACCAGTTCCTGCGCTGTGGTGGCGGCGAGGTAGCGGATCATCGAGGTGAGCGCGTCAGCTCGGCGGATGTCGGCCGCCATCTCGATCTCGCGCGCCAGCACGGTCTCCACGTAGCGGCTGAACTATCGTCTGCGGGTCCGGCCCGTCAGCCGCTGCGCGGCCGGGTAGCCGCCGATCGAGAGTGCCTCGAAATAAGCGGGACGTTCCGGCGTCGCACCGGTGTGATCGAGGAGCGCCGCCCCGTCGAAAGCTCGATCGACGAAATCGTCCGGGCCGGCCCGAAGCTCGCCCTGCGACAGTGGCCACAGGGTCACGATGTCAGCTCGCCCGGCGAGGGTCTCCGCGATGGAGGGGACGGTGAGGAAGTTGGTAGACCCGGTAAGCAGGAACTGCCCAGGCCGATCGTTTCGGTCGACCGCCGATTTGATCGCCAGCACGAGGGGCTGCCCGACGCGGCGGCTCTCCGTGGGATGTGTTCGCTGCTCAAGGGCTCATCCACGTTCCGACAGTATCAGGCAAGCCAGCATTTTCTCGCTCGCCTAACCAGCAAAAAATCTGATGATCGACCAGCAGAAGTTCGGCGAAAGCGGGCTGCTTGGCCAGTCGGTGGTGGACAGTGGTCGGACCCTTCCGGATGATCCGACCGGCTGGACCCCCTGCGGGGACGGTGTTCTGCGCCGCCCCGGGGTGAGGTCGGGGCGGCGCAGGGGATCGGGTTGTGACTAGGGCGCGAGATCGTCCGGGTTGGAGCAGTGGGCGAAGTCGTAGTCGTAGTTCATGACGTCGTGGAGCATGGTCTCCAGCTGTAGGTGGCTCAGGCCGTAGAGGCAGGCGAAGCCGTCCAGCATGTCGACGACGTCGGGCCCGGAGTGGCCGCGGTCCTGGTAGTCGGGGTGCTGAGCGCCGTTGTGCTGCGGCAGGTACTGCAGCACCACGGCGTTCAGCAGATGGTTGCTGGGTTGGGTGGAGGCGCCGCCGCCGTCCCACTGGTCGAACTCGCCGAAGCCGAAGTCCAGCGGCTCGGGCGTTTGGGGTCCCGAGTCGTGCAGGTCCCACAGGATGCGCCAGGCCCACCCCTGACCAGGGCTGTTGACCGAGAGGTGCGCCGGGGGCAGCACCTCGGAGGCCATCTCGTCCCAGTTGCCCTGGACGTCGAGGTTCTCTGCCTTAACCCCTTCTCGGGCGGCCATCCACGAACTACCGATGATCATCCCAGCTCGCACGTTAGCCATCGGCTCGCCCCAACTCCCGTAGTTGTCAAGGCCTCCCTCCACCAGGATTCCGCCGTCGAAATAGTGGCTGGTCTCATGGGCTAGAGCCCAGAACGACCACTCCGAATCCGGTGTGATGTAGATCATATTAGTCTTGTTCTGAGAGTAGAAGCTGTAGTTGTCCTCGTCCACCAGGAACGGATCCGTCAGGACGATGTTGATCTGTGGTAGACGGCTCGGATCCACCAGCTGCCGGTAATAGTCCAGCGTCGTCATGGCATTGCCCAGAAGGGTGAAGGCGCGAGCTACCTCTCCGTCGCGGGAGAATTTGCCCTGTTCCTGCAGCGTTCCGGTCTCGTGGTAGCCGAAGGACCTGTTGAGGGTGTGACCGCCTGGGCCTGCGGCATCCTGCTCGGGGTTGAAGGTGCCCACCTCACCGGAGATAACCGTGTAGAGAGCAGCGTCGTCCTGCAGGTCAGCCCAGGTTTCGGCGCCCGAGGCCGCAGTGTGCAACCCTAGGGCTACCTGCTTTCCGGCGCCGGCGCCGCTCAATGAGTACGCGGTCACTGTGGCGTCCTTCTCCCCGCACCAGCTCAGGAATGGCACGGAGTAGTTGCCGTCGGCGTCGGTGTAGGTGTCGGTGTAAAGGCCACATCCGTCGGCCATGCGGACCAGCACCTCACGGGCCGGTACCTCCTGGGGCGTGCTGAGTCCCGAGTACTCGTACTGGGGCGCCTGGGGGTGTGGGTCGTTGCCGGGGGTGGCCACCAGCTCCCGGCGGTCGTACTCGATTTTGCCGGAGACCTCGTAACTGCCGGTGGGTTCGGTGCAGAACGGCTCGGCGGTGTTCGGGTTGGCGTCACATTCCAGTGACCACACGATGTCCTTGGCGGCCCCGGTCGCTGGCCCGCCCGCGCGCTGCAGGACGACCGCAGCCGACAGGGTGTCCGGCCACCCGCCGTCATAGGCGATCGCGACGTCCGTGTGGTAGGTGCATCCCTTCGTGGTGCAGCCGACCGGCTGGGTGTCGACGGGTGTTTTCGTCAAGCCCGGCGTCCGGGGCTGCCGCAGGTGCAGCTCGAGCCGTTCTCCTTTGGCCGGAGCCGGCGCGTCGAACTCCACCCTGAGAGTCAGCTTGGTTCCGGCAGGCCGGGAATCGTCGAAGAGCGCAGGTTCCGGGGGCACCTGGGCAGACTCGGGGGCGACGAAGCTCATTCGATGGATGACCAGGGCCGAATCGGCGACTGCCTGGTCTTCCTTCGTCGGGACGTACTCGCCGGCCGGGGCTGACGGCGGTCCTGTTAGCCGGGGCTGCTGATCGCCATCACGCTGCTGATCGCCGTCGGGCTGCGGGTTGTCAGCACCACCGCGGGCAGCAAAGTCCTGCAACTGCACATTCAGCGGCGCAGGCGGGTGCTGCGCCGCGCCGAGAGCAGGCAGGACACCGGCCAGGGAGGCGATCACGGCGGCTACCCCCAGTGCAGCTACCCCGATCGCACGTCCTCGGAAGCGGTAGCCGCGGCGCCCGCGCTCCCGATCTCCTGTAGTCGTGGTTGTTCCCATTGGATGCGGCCCTCCTTAGTTGGTGAGTGGTCTCACCGGTGGGAGCGCCCATGCCCTGGTTCCCTTGCAGAAAGTTGGCGACCAGAAAACCGCAAGCTCGCGACACTCTCGTCCGTCCTCTTCCTGTGAGTGACGGACTTACGATGGTGCGATGACCGCCCCGGGTGAGCGGGGGGACGCGGAGCTGGTGGCCGGGTTGCGGGCCGGCGACCAGCGCTGCCTGGCGGGGATCTACGACCGCTACGCCGACCGGCTCTACGACTTCTGCGCCGGGATGCTCCGGGACCGCGACGAGGCCGCCGACGCGGTGCAGGACACGTTTCTGCTGGTCAACGGCCGGATCGGGCAGTTGCGCGACCCGGAGCGGTTGCGGCCGTGGCTGTACGCGATCGCCCGGTCGGTCGCATTGAACCGGGCCAGGGCCCGCGGCCGCGTCCGGCCCACCGATGCCGTGATCGACACCGTCGACCCCGCGGCCGGGCCGGAGCGGCTTGCCGAGCAGGAGGCGCTGCGCCAGCTCGTGGCCGACGTCTCCGACGGGCTGTCCGAGGGCGACCGCGCGATGCTGCGGCTGCACCTGCACGGGCTGGAGGGCGCCGAGCTCGGCGCGGCGTTGGGGATCAGCCCAAGCACCGCGCACGTGCGGCTGAGCCGGCTGCGCGACCAGGTGGAGCGCGCCCTCGGCGCCCTGCTTGTGGCGCGCCTGGGCAGGCGTGACTGCGACGAGCTGACCGTAGTGCTGGGGGAGTGGGACGGGCGGTTCACCCCGTTGCTGCGCAAGCGGGTGGCCCGCCACGTGGACAGCTGCCCGCGCTGTGGCGAGCGGCGGCGTGCGGTGGCCAGCCCGTGGGCGCTGCTCTCGGGTGTCGTCGTGCTGGTGGCCCCCGCCGAGCTGCGGGATCGGGTACTCGGTGCCGTGCAGTTGGTCGCGCACAGCTCACCGACGTCGGACGGCGATCCTGGTGCGGTACCCGCCCCAGGGGCCACTCTCCCCGCGGTGCCTGCCCGGCGCCGCCGGTCACCAGCGGCCCGTGGTGTCGCGGCGGCGCTGGTGGTGGCCGCTCTTGCCGGCGTCGCACTGCTCTGGGGTACGCGGTCCGTCACGCTGTCCGAGACGCCGACGCTCCCGCATGAGCCGGTCACGTCCGGTCCGGCTGACCCCTCCACCGGCGCAGCACCGGGGGCCCTCACCGGCACCGTGCCCGGCTCCTCCACTGGTGCCGTGCCCGATCCCTTCCCCGGTGCCGTGCCCAATGCACCGAGCGCCGACTCGACCACCGCCGCTGGCGCCCCACCGGCCGTCGGCTCCAGCACCGGAAGCGGCACTTCCCGCGCCACGACCTCGGTTCCCCTGCCCGGCTCGACGGTGTCGCCGGGGCCCGGCCGCACCGCGGTCCTGGACCCGCCCCCGCCGAGCCCGGAGACCACCACCGACCCAGCTCCGCGGCCACCGCGGATCGTTGGGCAGGACGTCTCCCCGCCCCGGCTCGGGCCGCGCGGCTGCCCCGATGATCGTGCGGACGTGCGCGTTACCCTCGCTGCCGAAGCCCCGGCAACGGCTGTGGTCCTGTCCTGGACGAAGGCGGGCGAATCGGGCTCGATGGCGATGCGGGGCTCGGGTACGACGTGGTCGGGCAGTCTCGGTCCGTTCCGTGAGCCGGGCCGTGTGCAGTGGTCGGTGACAGCGTCGAACGCAGCCGGCTCGACCACCGGCCCGGCGGAGGAGATCGCCGTCACGTCCTGCACCGTCCGGGGGACCATCAGGTGAGCCCTGCGGCGCGCCTCATTTAGCATTCGGCCACCTGCTTGCGATGACCACGACCAAGGGAGTTACGTGCACGGCATCTCGGACACTTCGTCGCGTCGCGTCGTGGTCGTGGGTCAAGGCTATGTGGGCCTGCCGGTCGCTATCCGGGCCGTCGAGGTCGGATTCGACGTCGTGGGCTTCGACATCGACCAGACCCGGGTCGAGCGGCTCCGGCAGGCGAAGTCGTTCATCGAAGACATCACCGACGCCGACCTCGCGGCGGCGTTGAGCACCGGGCGGTTTCTCGCCACCGACGATCCAGCGGCGCTGGCGGGTTTCGACATCGCGGTCGTCTGCGTGCCAACGCCGTTGCGCGACGGCGCGCCCGACCTGAGCCATGTGGAGGAGTCAGCGGCGCTTCTCGGCCCGCACATGTCGCTGGGATGTTGTGTAGTCCTGGAGTCCACGAGTTATCCCGGAACCACCGAGGAGCTCTTCATCCCGATTCTCGAGGCCGGCTCCGGGCTCCGTGCGGGGGAGCAGTTCGCGGTCGGCTACAGCCCCGAGCGCATCGACCCCGGCAACGCGGTCTGGCGGCTCCACAACACCCCGAAGATCGTCGCAGGCATCGATCCGGCGTCGCTGCAGACGTTGCAGGACTTCTACGGTCGGCTCGTCGAGCGAACGGTACCGATGCCAGGACCGCGCGAAGCCGAGCTTGCCAAGTTGTTTGAGAACACCTTCCGTCACGTCAACATCGCGCTGGTCAACGAGCTGGCCATGTACTGTCACGAGCTCGGGATCGACGTCTGGTCGGTGATCGAGGCGGCCGACACCAAGCCCTTCGGGTTCATGAAGTTCCGGCCAGGTCCCGGAGTCGGGGGACATTGCCTGCCGATCGACCCGTCCTACCTGTCCTGGCAGGTGCGACGCTCACTCGGCCACACGGTCCGCTTTGTGGACCTCGCCAACGACATCAACGACCACATGCCCGACTACGTCGTGTCCCGCGTGGTCAAGCACCTCAACCAGCAACGCCGGTCGGTGAACGGCGCCACGATCCTGCTCGTGGGTCTGGCCTACAAGCGGAACTCGGGGGACATCCGGCAATCACCGGCGATTGCCGTCGCCAGGCAACTCGATGAGCTGGGGGCCGAGCTCTGGGCGATCGATCCGTTCATCGAGGCGCACGACGTGCCAGGTTTCATCACCATGGTGCCCTGCGAGGTGGACCAGCTCACCGAGGCCGACCTGGTGATCGTGCTGGCTGACCATGACACGATCGACTGGGAGCTTTTCGAGCAGCACGCCCACCGCGTCCTGGACACCTGCAACCGCCTGCAGTCCAGATCCGCAGCGAGGCTCTGACGTGTGGCTGCGCCACGCACGGGGGGCGCAGCCCCACGTCAGGGTTGAGCAGCTGCGTAGGCTTCTCCCCGCGCAGTACCTGCAGCACGATCTCCACCGCCAGCGCCGCGCTCGCCGACCAGACGCCGGAGGTGTTGGCCGCGCTGTGCGGGGTGAGCACGACGTTCTCGAGTTCGGTCCAGCGCGACTCGGTCATCGGCTCGGTCGTCCAGGCGTCGATGCCCGCGCCGGCGATCTCGCCAGCCTTCACCGCAGCGTAGACGGCGTCCTCATCGACCAGATTGCCCCGGCCGGTGTTGATCAGGAAGGCGGTCGGCTTCATCAGAGCCAGCTTCGTCGCGTCGACGATCCGCTCGGTCTCGGGCATGGCCGGGAGATGCAGCGTCACGAAGTCACTCTGGGTGAACACATCGTCCATCGGTAGCAGCTCGATACCGTATTCCGTCACGAACTCCATGACGGGGTACGGCTCGTGGGCGATCACCGTCATGTCGAAGCCGAGCGCTCGGCGCGCAACGGCCCTGCCGATGCGCCCGAGCCCGACGATGCCCAGCGTCGCCCCCCACATGTCGACTCCGCGCTGCGGCTGCCACTCACCGCGTCGCATGGCTCGGTCATGGCGCGAGATCCCATGTGCGAGGTCGATCATCAACCCGAGCGCGTGATCGGCGACACCCCCGTCGGTGGTGCCCGGGATAGTCGCGACGAGGACACCCCGCTCGGTGGCTGCGTCGACGTCGACGGTGTCGAAGCCCACTCCGAAGCGCACGACCAGTCTCAACTCGGGGCAGGCGTCGAAGACCTCGGCGGTGTAGAGCTCCTGGCCGGCGATCGACGCCGCCGCCCCCTCGAGGCTCTTGATCACATCTGCGGTCGGCGTGGCCCTTCGCCCCGATCCGCAGCGCAGCTCATGGCCTGCCGTACGGAGCCGGCTGGGGATCTCGCCCAGCTCCTCCTCCGGCCGAGTCAAGTTGACCGCAACCACTGCCATGCTCGGTCCCTCCCGCCGTTGCGCCACGGGGGGATCACTTGGGCTGGTGGCGCTTGACAACCCGAAGACATAATAGATTGCGACGCCCTCGCATGTTACTCCATTCGAGTGAAATGTGGAGATCGCTTGACCCGGGGACGCTCGAGTGGCGCGATGATGATCTACGGAGATGGGTACGCCCTGAGCACCCTGCCCGGTGAAGAACGTCCGATCAACCCGCCGCGTAGGTGGCAGACGTCGGTCACCTGCGGTTTTACTCTCAGGTTTCTTGCTCCCAAGCTGTTAACGTCAGCAGGAGAAACTGCTCTTGTGTAGCGCGAAAACTAGCGGCTACGACCCGCCCCCGGTCCGTGGTGAAACAAACCTCTGCACCTTCGCCGTCGAGTCCTGTAAGGGTGGATTGCGGAGCGGTATTCAGAACATGACGGCAATCATCGAGGGTCGGGCGGGAGGCAGGACGATCGGCAACGATGCCGACCACGGCGCTAGGACCAAGTAATAAATAAGGGCTTGGCGCCAAGCCGCAATCCACCTCTACGAACTCGAGTTCGCTCGCCTCGACGCTGCTCCTTACGAGAGGTTTGTCAAAATCGATGAAGTAGTTGCTGCAGTATGGAGGTTTCAGGGTCAGTTTTTGATTGTCATAAATCAGGCGAAATGAAGGATCTTCAGTGCGGCCGCGCAGCGGCGGCTCGGCCGGGGGGCTTGGTAAACCGGTTGGTGTCACAGTGGGTTCGCGAGGGATAGAAGGCGCACTCTCCGACGGAATCGGTATATTTTTTTCTGTCGTGTCGGGCATCCCGCCGGGTAGCCGCGATCCTGACCCGTCAAGGACGAGAGGCAGTATTATTGCGAGTATCGCGACTGGCAGCGTAAGAATCGTGGCGATCTGTGTCCATTGGTTGAGATCCGACCAACGCTTCATCGTATGCCGAGCCGATGACCAGGGCATCCCTCGTGACCAGCGCGCACCTGGTGGTTCGCCAGTGGATCTGCCATGCTATCGCTATCCTGCTCTGGTGTACTCAGACACATAACCGTCAGGCGTGCTCAGGGTCAGAAAGGCACCCTGAATCGACCAGTTGTAGGTGGTCGGTTGCCGTCCTGGTGCCTGCAGGGTGAGCTGTGAGCCCGTGACGACGAATGTTCCTGACACGTTACCTTCGATGGGGTTCTCGATTTGAAAGGTACCGTTGCCGAAGCGCAGTGTCTTGAAGGTATCGCTAGTGCTCAGCCACATGCCGACAAGAGCCGCAACTCCGCCTTGTCCCGAATCGAGCCTGATATAGGAGGAACCTCCCAGAGCGAGAATTCCTCCATTGACTGACCAGTTGTAGGTCTCGGGCTGTGCATTAGGGGATTGCATCGTGATCTGTGCGCCCCGCACACTGGCGATCCCGGTGATCTGGATCCGTCGCGTCTCGTTGACCCTCTCGAACGTCCCGTTGGGGGCAAACGTCAATCGCCAACTGCCGATACCTTGCGAGTCATCGCCACTCCAAGCACCCACTAAATCTGCCGGAAAGCTGGTAGCGGGGGGTCGCGGCAGGACGGGTATCCTCGGGTCACCAGCAGTTGGTGGTATTGGCCCTACCGGTCCTGGTCCACTATTTTCGCCGCAGCCGCCGATGGAAGTTGCCAGCGCAATCGCCGCGGCTGCACTAAAAGCGACTCGTCTAACCATCTCATGCCGCCCCTTCCAGCAATGTGCCCCTGTAGTGCAACTTTCCGAGATGTCCTCATCGGCTCATTCTCGCTCATTGCATCGTTCAACGCAATCAGATCGTTACTATACGTTGACGTGATCGCCCAGGAGCGCGGCCGAGTCGTAGTGCAACCGCTTCTGCACCGGTGGGTTCACCGTGGCGAGCACATCGGCGATCTTCCGGCCGGTCGTGCCGTCGCCGAACAGGTGGCTGCGCTCGTAGCGGCCATGGGCGATCTGGGCGCGGACCGCTTCGGCGATCTCATGTGGGTCGTGCGAGGTGAAGATGACGTTCGAGCCGCACTCACGGTTCTGCTGACGGGTGCCGAGGCTGACCGCAGGCGTGCCGAGGTACGCGCCCTCGCGCAGCGCCGCGGACGAGTTGCCAATCATGCAGGCGCAGTGCGTCATGAGGCGGGCGAAGTCCTCGGCAGGCAGGTTGCGGAAGAACTGGCAGCGCTGCGCCAGGCCCTGCTCGCGGAACTGGCGGATCCCGGTGGCGACCTCGTCACTGCCCGCGTCGACGTTCGGCCAGAACACCAGCGCCTGCATCCCGATCGAGGACACCGCGCGCAAGGTCGCAGTCATCTGAGCCAGGCCGTGGCCGTACTCGGTCGTGACGCCGTGCTGCATCACCAGCAGGAAGGGCTGCTCCGGATCGATCGGTGAACCCTCGCCGCAGTGGTCGATGAGCGCGTCACGGCGGGTGCCGGGGCGGGTGCGGGCCGCGAGATCGATCGAAGGGCAGCCGAGGTTGAACACGTAATGCGGGTCCTCGCCCATGGCGATGATGCGCCGCGCGCTGAGCTCGGTCGCCGGGAAATGCAGGTGGGATAGTTTGGTGATCGCGTGCCGAACGCTTTCGTCAATGGATCCCGACACCTCGCCGCCCTGGGTGTGGGCCAGCGGGATGTTCATGTAGGCGGCGGCGATGGCCGTCGCGATCGTCTCGAAGCGGTCGGCGACGGTGACCACGACGTCGGGTTCAAGACGTTCGAACGCGCTCGGCAACTCCAGCAGACCCAGCCCGGTGGATTTCGCCATCGTCGCAGGCGTCTGACCCTCGATGATGAAGCGGATCTTGGCGTCGGGTGTGAAGCCGGCGGCCTCGAGCACGTTCACCGCGGAGCCGAAGCGTTCGAGCAGCACCGAAGCGGCGGCGATCACCTGCAGCTCCAGAGCTGGGTGGTCGCGGACGGCCTCAAGTACCGTGGTGATTCGCGCCAGGTTGGCCCGGCTCGCGACGACGACGCATACCTTCTTGCGACGATCAGGCACGTTCGTGACTCCTGATGGCAGGACGAAGAGACGACGGGATCGGGGATGGCGCCAGGGTATCGTTGCGCCCGGGTCAGCTGACGCTGGCCAGGAACTGGGCTGCGGTGTCCTCGAGCGCGGGCCAGTCGGGTTCGGCGCACTGGCCTGGGGCCAGCACGAAACCTCGATGTCCGTCGTCGGTCACTCGCTCGGCGACGATCGTGTAACCGGCGAGCGCGAAGAACGCCGAGGCGGTCGGACGCGTCAGGTAATAGGGATGATCGATCTTCACCACCCGCTCGATGTGGCCGGTCCGGCGCAGTATGAGGTCGACGTCGACAATGTCGACGAACGCGCAGCCGCCGTCGGCGGTCATCCGGCGCAGGGCCGCGAGCGTGCCCCGAACGTCAAGTAGGTGGTCGATCGTCTGGCACAGCAGCACGAGATCCCACCTGCGCTCACCCGGATCGAAGTTCTCGGCGAACCCGGGGACCGTCTCCAGGCCCGCCGCCTGCGCAACCGCGAGCTCGTCGGGGGACGGGTCGAGGACGGTCGCGCGGGCGCCCAGGCGCGCGGCCAGTACCCCGGCGACCACTCCCGTCGAGCCGCCGACATCGAGAATGGTCCGTGGTGGGGACGTCAGCGGCTGTGACGTTAACGGCTGTGACGTTAACGGCGGGGACGCCAGCAGCGGGACGAGGAACGCGGCGAGCTCGGCCGCGTAGCCGCGCTGCTCGAGCTGCACGGTGTGGGCGTCGATGTGGCGGCCGTGGTAGGCGGACACCAGCGGGCGGTAGACGCCGGAGTAGAAGTGCGCGTACTCCGCCGCGCGCAGCCGTGGGCAGAGGTAACCGAGCCCGCAACGTCGGCACACCACGAAGGTCGCCGGGTAGCCGTAGCGGTCGCGCCGGGCGACCTCGACGGTGTGGTCGTGACCGCCGCACAGGTTGCAGGCCGCGGGCCGGTCCTTGGCCTGTGCCCCGTAGTCGTAAGCAAGCGCCGCGATCCGCTCGGCGGCTGTCGATTCTGGCACGGGGTCCCCCATCGGTTGAGGTGGGAAACTGGGCGGCGTGACTGTACTTGATTGGGATCAGCGCGCGGTGGTGATCGGCGAGGTCGGCCAGGCGCACGACGGCAGCCTGGGCACCGCGCACGCGTTCATCGATGCGATCGCCGACGCGGGTGCCGATGCGGTGAAGTTCCAGACGCACATCGCCGCCGCGGAGAGCCGCACCGACGAACCGTGGCGGGTCAAGTTCAGCTACGCCGACGACACCCGCTACGAGTACTGGCAGCGGATGGAGTTCACCGCGGACGCCTGGGCCGGGCTGCGGCGGCACGCCGAGGATCGTGGAATCGCGTTCCTGAGCACACCGTTCTCGCTCGAAGCGGTCGATCTGCTGCGTCGCGTCGGCGTCGCCGCCTGGAAGGTCGCCTCCGGCGAGGTCGCCAACCCACCGCTGCTCGACGCGGTGGCGCAGACCGGGGAACCAGTGCTGCTCTCCAGCGGAATGAGTGGCTGGGCCGAGCTCGACGGCGCTGTTGAGCGGCTGCGCGGGGCCGGTGCCGGGCCGCTGGCCGTCCTGCAGTGCACGTCGGCCTACCCAGCGGGGCCGGAGCAGCTCGGGCTCAATGTCCTCGGTGAGGTCCGGGAGCGTTATGGGTGCCCAGCCGGGCTGTCCGACCACTCGGGGACGATCTTTCCGGCATTGGCTGCGGTCACACTCGGCGGGCGCGTGATCGAGGTGCACGTGACCCTGTCCCGCGAGATGTTCGGCCCCGACGTGGCGGCGTCGGTCACTACCAGCGAGCTGCGCCAGCTTGTCGACGGCGTCCGCTATATCGGGACGGCCTTGGCGGCGCCCGTCGACAAGGATGCGGTGGCGACCGAGCTGGCGCCCATGCGCGCCCTGTTCGGCCGTTCGCTGGTGGCCCGCCACGCGCTCCCGGCCGAGCACGTACTCGCGGCGGGCGACCTCACCGCCAAAAAGCCAGGCGGCGGGATTCCTCCAGCGCGCCTTGAGTCACTGGTCGGGCAGCGGTTGCACCGCGCGCTGCGTCCGGATGAGCCACTGCGTGACGAGGACGTCGAGCCGGTGGCACCCAGCACGTGAACTTTGGGGTCAGTGCGCCCGGTCCTCCTCGCCCTCCGGCTGCGTGCGGTCACTGCCGTCGTTCTGGTCGAAGTTCACCTCGACCCGCTGGAATCCTTTGTGTTGTTCGCTGCGTGCGTAGGAGGTGTAGGCCCGCCGGTCGGCGTCGGTGAGCTGGACATTGTCGGTGAAAGGGGTCATCAGACTGCGCGGCCACAACTTCTTCGCGCGCACCACATTGACCTCGGCGCACAGCACCACGACAAGAGCCTCCAGATAGATCCAGGCCAGCAGGCCGAGTACGATACCGAAGAGGCCGTAGGTGGCGGTCGCGGTCGCGAGTTCGCGTCCCACGTAGTAAGTGCCAACCACTTGCAGACTCTGCCAGGCGATCGCGGCGAGGATCGCCCCCAGCCGGATGTCGCGAATTGGCACTTTTCGAGCGGTGAGCACGCGGAAAACCAGGATGAACAGCGATGTGTTGAGGGCGACCGCGAACAGTGCCGCCCCGATCCGGATGAGGAGATCGACCGCAGGGCCGTCGCCGAAGTTAGTCGTCGCGGTGGTCAGCCCGGACAGTGCGGTGGTCAGCAGGAGCCCGGTCCCGACGATGACCAGCACCAGCAGGCTGCGGCCACGGGACCGGAACGGGTCGGGCCGGACAGCACGCGGTACGGCCCACACGGTGTTCATCGCGTGCTGTCCCGCCTGGGCCACCCCGAGGCCGCCGTACAGACTGCCGAGAATGCCGATGACCAGCGCGAAGGCGTTGCCGTTCAGCGATTGCACGTTCTCGCCGAGTTGGTTCCCGATGATCGGGAACTGACTCAAGGCCGAGTTCAGTACCAGCTCCTGCAGCTCCAGGTTGTCCTGCAGGGCGTAGCCGAGGAGGCTGACCAGCAACAGCAGTAGCGGGAACAGCGAGACAAAGCCATAGTAGGTGATCAACGCGGCCAAATAGAAGCCTTGGTCGTCGACGAACTTGTACAGCACTGCCAACGGCAGACCTGCCCAGCGATGACGCTGCTGAAATGCATCCAATCGCGCGGCCACGGACACCAGCTAAGCCTACCCGTCCAATCCGAAGTGGTTGCAGTCCAAGCCGTGCCGGTGGTGATTTTCTGATCAGCGCATTAGGGTCGCTGCGACGAGGACGGTCAGCGCCAGGGCCGTAAGCGCCAGCGCGATCCGCAGGCTGTGGCCGTAGTGCTGCCACTGGTGGTCCCACCACTCGGGGTCCCGGCTGTAATGGCGGCCCAGCGTCATGGCCGCTCGCCCGAGGCCGAAACCCAGTCCGGCCAGTAGCGCCGCCACCCAGCTGCCGATCAGCAGCACCGCGACCAGCGGCAGGTAGGGCAGATTGCTCGGCATATGGGTGCGCACCCCGGTGCCCATCTCGAAACCGAACTGCAACGCCCCGGCGTCGGAACCGGCGCCGATCACCTTGGAGGGCACCTGGGAGCGCCGGTGTGGCAGCGATACCCGATGCAGCCCGAACTCCCCGGCGAGCACGAACAGTGCCACAGCGACGACCAGGCCCGCCCGCCCGCCGACGGGGATCGCCGGTCGTATCAGACTGCCGAGTGCGACAGCCAGCGTCGCGATGGTGACTGCGCCGAGGGCCAGACCGGCGGTGAAGTAGGCGCGTGCGTTATCCCGCCAGACCGGCGAGCTCAGCAGTTCCGCTGAGTTGAGGCTTCATGCCGAGCCGGACAACGCATAGCCTGCGGTCAGCCCGAGTAGTAACCATGCCAGCACCCAGCCAGCCGCAACGATCAATGGCGCAGCGATCAACGGCATCGCGATCGATACCGCGGCTGCCACGGCCAGCGCGGTGAGCACCCCGGTCACCATGACCGGCCCGAGGACGGTGCAGCGCAGCGGGCGGCGTTTCGCCTTGGGCTCAGACATCACTCAGCCATCGCTGCGGGGGCATCGCTAGGGATGTCAGCGACCCAGAATGGGCAGCTGCGGCAGCAAGGGCTTCGGTGTTGGCGATGGCGTTGGCCTTGGTGTTGGTGTTGGTGTTGGCCTTGGCGTTGGTGTTGGTGTTGGTGTTGGCCTTGGCGTTGGTGTTGGTGTTGGTGTTGGTGTTGGCCTTGGCGTTGGTGTTGGTGTTGGTGTTGGTTCGGGCTGCGGTGGCTCGGGCGACGGCGGCTCGGACGATGACGGCGGCGAGGCGGCGCTCAGCGTCGCGTTGCAGATCACGGTCTCCGGATTCGGTGCCCCCTCGTAGTGCACGCGGCCGTCCGCGCAGCGGTAGGTGACACCGTCGGCCTCCCAGCGCCAGGCGTTGCGCCGCTCGCCTTCCCGGCCTGCGGCGCGGCAGAGCGCCTTAGGCTCGTAGCAGACCTCGCCCTCCGGGCTGCGGTAGCAGCCGGTCTTGAACCACTTGTCGGCGCCGCAGTACTTGGGGGCGTAGGGAGCGCCGGTGCAGATCGGCCCGCCGTCGCCGTCGCCGTAGGTGCCACAGTCGAGGAACTCGGTGCCCGGCTGTGCCCTGGCCGGGCGGGCCAGCGGGATCCACCCCAGCATGGTCACGCCCAGGGCCATGGCCCCAGCGCTGAGCACGGTCAGAAAGCCGCGGCGACCCAGAAAACTGTTCATTCAGGCACCTCTCCCGTGCGCGGTAGCCGCAGTGTCCAGCAGGCTCGCCACCTGCTCGCCGAGCTGCTCAGGGGACTGCACTGGACGGGCGGCCAGCACCGTGCCGCCGGCATCGGCGAGCACCAGGGCAGGCGCCCACGGTAGGTCGAGCTCAGCGACCAGGTCCTGGTCGGTCCGGGATCGGACTCCGGGCGCGCCAGGCCAGCGCTGATGCGGGGACAACACCTCGAACCGGGTGCCCGGATGCTCGCGGGCCAGCCGGGTGAACGGCTCGTGCACGGTGTCGCAGAAGCTGCACCCGGGGTCGAGTACCAGCAGCATCAGGGTGCCCTCGCCGGCCAGCTCCGCCACCCGCCGGTTCGTGCTGCCCCGCCACCCCGGCGCGGCGAGCTGGGACACCTCGGTCTGTAGCTCACGGAGCTGTCGCAACATCCCGGCCATCGCCAGGGTGAGCACGATCAGGCAGCCCCAGGCCAGCACCACCGCCGCAGAGAGCACGCTCATGACGTCGCCCCTGGGACGGCCCGCCCGTCGACGGCTGCGGGCAGTGCGTAAAGGAGGGTGGCCAGCACAGCGGCGCCGACGACGACCAGCACGACGCCGCCCACTCCGTCAGGTGACACGGTGTCCGGGTGCAGGGCCGCTACCGCGAAGGTGAAGATCGCCAGCACCCCGGCCCGCGCGATCGAACCTGGTCCCACCCGGGTGCCCATCCGGTTGCACCCGCAGTCCGACTCATCACCCCGACGGTGCCGCATCAGCAGGTGAGCTGCGAACACCAGGTAGATCAGGGCTTGGGCCACCAGTGCCCAGCGCAGCGGTGGTGTGCCCAGCAGCACGGCGGCCACCGAAGGGACGCCGATCAGTAGCTCAACGACCGCGATCACCCGCGCCGCCCCCGTGCCGGTATCTGCGGCGCTGGCCAGTGCCACGGGGTCTCTGAGGTGCTCCAGACCGGCGACGACCAGCAGCAGTGCACCTGCGAGGACGGGCACCCCGAGCAGGATCACGCGGGCTCCCAGATCACATTAAGGTCGGCCAGCAGGTCCAGGGCCTGGGTCGGATCCGCGGTATCAGCTGTGCCCGCGACCAGCCGGGTGATCGCTGTCGGGGTGGCCAGAACCAGCGCGTCCGGGCGGGATCGGCCGTGTCCCCCGTTCCCGAGCGGCTGGCGCCACAGTTGCCCGTGCCGGGTGGCCAGACCCTGCAGGTCGGGGACCTCTGTCTGACTGCTCTCGGGGCGTTCGATCGTCAGGTGGCCGAGCCCGGGGATCTGCTTGTCCACCTGGACCGGTTCGAGCCGGGCGTGGCGTGCGGTGCGCGCCTGTACCAGCATGCCCAACGGGGTGTCCGTCAGCCGGAATGCGTCGAAGACTCTGATGATCTCGTGGACCGACGGGGCTGGCCCGGAGCTGCGGGTATGCAGCTCGAACCACTGCCCGCGCCATACGGCGCGGTACTGAGCTGCTTTGTCTTGGGTGGCGTGCTGGCTGCCGACGAGCAGCTCACCGCCGCGGTAGGGCTGGCGCAGAACCTCGTCGGGGATCGTGGTGTAGGTGCTGTGCCAGTCGAACGCGCCTGTTTCGGCGACGGTGAACGATCGGCGGGCGCCGCGCACCAGGGCGATGAACCCGCAGGACCAAGGCCGGGACATGTCCAACGCCGCAGCGCTGAGCGACAGCCGGGATCCGTCAGGGACCACGAACGAGGGGCCACCGCGCCATGGCCAGTCGAACCGTCCACGTACCGGTGGCGCGCTGCTGGTCGATGCGGCCATGCTTAACTCCTCTGGGTGCCCGGGTCAGGGCCTCCTGGTGACAGAGGGCATCACGTCGGAGACCGTCCGCGATCGTTGCACAGCCACCACCAGCTCGTACAGGCAGGTCTGTGTTAGCTCTGTGTTCAGGTCGCCACCAGCTCGGTGGGCACGGTCAGCACGTCCACCATCGCACCGCTGCGCAGCACGGTGATCGGCAGCGTGGTGCCGATGGCGTCGGCGAACAGCTGGCGCTGGATGCCCTGGGCGTCGGTGACCGGCTTGCGCCCCGCGCTGAGTACGAGGTCCCCGCTGCGCAGTCCGGCCCGGTCAGCCGGGCTGCCCGGGATGACCTCGACCAGGCGCAACCCGCGAGCCTGCCCGGTCCGCTCGGCGATCGGGGCGGGCAGCGGGGCGGGCACCCCAATCAGCCCGAGATAGCCACGACGTACCCGGCCGTCGGCGAGCAGTGCGCCGATGATCCGCCGGGTGGTGGCGTTCACCGGTACGGCCATCCCGAGCCCGATGCCCGCCACCGCGGTGTTGATCCCGACTACCTTGGCGGCTGCGTCGGCCAGCGCACCTCCGGAGTTGCCGGGATTGAGCGCGGCGTCGGTCTGGATCACGTCCTCGATCACCCGCGCGGCCCGGCCGGCGCGCACCGGTAACGAGCGACCAAGCCCGCTGACCACGCCTGCGGTCACCGACCCGGCGAGCCCCAGGGGATTGCCGACCGCCACCACCAGCTGCCCAACGACCAACTCGTCGGCGTCGCCCAGGACGGCCGCCTGCGGGGTGGAGCTGCGCGCCCTGAGTACCGCGAGGTCGGAAAGCGGGTCGCTGCCCACCACGTCGAAGCGGCTCTCGGTGCCGTCGGTGAACGCCACCACGCCATCCTGGGCGGAGCCGACGACGTGGGCATTGGTCAGCAGCAGGCCATCGTCAGCGAACACGACGGCTGATCCGGCGCCATGCCTGATCCGCAGGCTGGCCACGTGCGGGGTGAGCGCCGCGGCGACCGAGCTGACCGTGCGCGAGTAGGAATCCAGCGGATCCACCCCAACCACCACCTCAAGCCTGCAATTACACCGTTACCAGAGCAACGCCCTTGGGTTCCAGATGTTCCAGGAGCCCCAGCCCTCTTCTCCGCGCCGTGGTTTGGGCACAACGTGGGGCTTTCGGTGGTAGTGCTGGTCGTATCTGATGAACTTTGAGGTAGTATCTCAGGTGTGAAAATGAGTGTCAGCTTGTCTGAACAGGATGTTGAGTTCCTGGACGACTATGCGTCCGCCCATGGCGTCCCGTCGCGTTCGGCGACGGTGCAGCGAGCCATTGCACTGTTGCGCGTGCATGCCCTGTCTGACTCTTACGAGCAGGCGTGGGCCGAGTGGGAGTCGAGCGCGGACGCATCCCTCTGGGAGACCGTTGCGGCCGACGGGCTTGACGGTCCTAGATGAGACGTGGCGAGATCCGCATGGTCGATCTCGACCCGGCGCTCGGCTCCGAAGCGGACAAGGTGCGGCCAGCGGTGATCGTGAGCAACAACGGTGCGAACGCGGCAGCGCAGCGGTCCGGGTCGGGTGTGCTGACTGTGGTGCCCGTGACGTCGAACCTCGCCCGCGTCTACCCGTTCCAGGTGTTGCTTCCCGCTGACCAGTCTGGACTGCCCCGCGACTCAAAGGCTCAGGCCGAGCAGGTTCGATCAGTCGCCGTTGTCCGAATCGGGCGCCGGGTCGGCGCCCTTCCAGCCGACCTCCTAACCCAGCTCGACGCAGCGCTGCGCCTACACCTCGACCTGTGATAACCGGACCGTGCGAGTGCTCGGCTCAGCCGAAATGCGTCGACATGATGTCAGCCATGATTTTCTCGAGCAGAGGCGCGCGGGTGGTGTCGATCGGCGTCCCGGAGGGTGCGCCCCGGGGCAGTCCGAGGGTCAGCGTGGCGAGTACGTAGCCCGGTGCTGAGGTGTCGTATCTGGGCGAGAAGTCGACCTCGACGCGGACCGCATGCGTCTAGGGTCCACCCGGGACGGCAGTACTGGTTGGTCGAAGCTGGGTTCCCAGTTCGGCTTTTCCACAGTGATGATCAGCGTTCGGACACGGAGATGGGAGACGTCATGCGTAGGGCGTTGACGATCTCGGCGGTGCTGGGTTGTGTGCTGGTGCTGGCCGGCTGCCCTGGGTTGCCGGGGCGTGAGCGGGTGACCGAGACCGATGAGCAGCGGCTGCAGGTGATGCTCAACCTGCCGATCATCCGGGATACGCAGGAGACCATCAGCCAGCGTCCGGGCACGCTGATCAACCAGCTGGGCTGGGAACGTGGTTACGTTGCTGCTAGCCTGCCCGACGCCGATCCGGCTAACAGCGGCGCCCCAGTAACGCCTGAGCAGATCAAGATGTCGACGGCTGACGCGATGGCGCGGATGCGGGAGACCGGATGGACGATCATATCGGCATCCTGTGAGGTTCCTGAGCGGGATCGGATCGCGGCCTCCAGGCAGCAACCCGAGCCTGGGCAACTCGGCGCCGATCCGGGCTTGGATGAATGGGGATGGTCGGTGACTGCGTACACCCATGTCGACGGTGTGAGCTACTGGTCCTTGCTGTCCGGTCTAGCAGTCCGCAAAGGGATCGGAGGCGTCAGTATTCGGCTCCGGGCGCCTAATGTTGATGATCCGCCGGACTTGTTCCCTGACCGGCCTGCGGGTCTGCCCGCTGGGTCGACCTGTATTGAACAGCCGGGGGTGCCTCCGGTGAATGTTGAGCAGGGCGCCCGGATCGAGGTGAGTGCGCGGGGTGGTCCCACTAAGCCGGAGATTGATCCTGATCGGTGACGCGGATCAGCGCTGCGGGGTTGCATGGGCGTTAAGGGTGTTGCTGGTCTTGGGTTGTGTGTTGGTGCTGGCTGGTTGTCCTGGGCTGCCGGGGCGGGAGCGGGTGACTGAGACCGATGAGCAGCGGCTGCAGGTGATGCTTGAGCTGCCGATCGTCCGTGATGCGCAGGAGATCATCAGGCAACGTCCGGGCACGCTGCTCAACGAGACTCTCGGTTGGGATCGTGGCTACGTTGGTGCCGGGTTGTTCACTGTGAATCCTGCTGAGGGGGATCCTTCGGTCACTCCCGAAGAGGTTGAGGAGCGGACAGCCGAGGCGTTGGAGAAGCTCCGCGCAACCGGGTGGATGATCATGTCGGCGTCCTGCGAGGCGCCCGAGCGGGATCGGGTCGTGGCCTCCGCGCTGCCCTCTCCGGAGCCTGGAGAGCTCAGCGTCGATCAGTCTCGTGACTCCTGGGCGTGGTATGTCACCGCTTATACCCATGTCGGTGGCGTGAGTTACTGGGCTGATCTCACCGGTGGTGCGTTCCGGGCGGGCGACGGTTTCGTGGACATCTTGCTGAGGTCACCCAATATCGATGACCCCGCGGACTTGTTCCCTGACCGGCCTGTGGGTCTGCCCGCTGGGTCGACCTGTATCGAGCAGCCCGGGGTGCCGCCGGTGAATGTTGAGCAGGGCACCCGGATCGAGGTGGGCGAGCGGCGCGGTTTACCCAACGCGATCCCGACCACGGATCCGCTATACCGCTGACGCCCGTCAGCGTTCGGGCGCGACGATGGCCTGGACGTGGTCGAATCCGGCGGCCTTGCCCATGTTGCCGTTGATGAAGTCTTCGGTGGGCACCCGAGCTGTGACCCCACGGGTGGGTTCGAAGATCAGGAGGTCGTTGCCCTGGTGGCCGACGACGGTGACGTAGTGCGCTGGGTAGGCCCCGCCGACCAGGATCGGTACGGGGTGGCCTTGGTCGACGGCGGTGACGACGTCGCGGAGCGCGCCGCTGATTTCGCGTTGGTCGGTGTCGTCGATCAGCTGGTAGCTGTAGGTGGTGCCGGTGGCGTCGGTGTGGCGGTTCATCCAGTCGGCCATGCCCATCGGGCTGGTGCCGATGAACTGCGGGTAGAGCACGTTCGTCTCGTCGTGTACCCGGGCCTGTTCGGCGGAGAAGCGGCGCTCGAACTCATCGAAACGCGCGTCCTCGTCATTAATGTTCTCGATGCCTTCGGTGAAGGTGAGTGCGTAGAGCGGGTCGGCGGTAGCGCGGGTCACCATGAGGGAGGTGGTGCCGCATGTGGTGTTGTCGTATTGGTCGACTATGGCACCGAACCGCCAGTGGGTGCCCGGTCCGCCTGGGTCGATCAGGTTCAGGTGCGAGTGCAGCCACTCGGGTTCCTTATCACGGATTTTGTCGGCGAACTGGGTGAGGGTGGTTCCGGAGTGTCCGGCGGCGATGGTTTCAAGCAGGTAGGCGCGTTCGGTGCGGGATCCGGCCCGGCTCAGCAGATCCTCGGTTCGGGCCCGTTCGGCGGAGTTCATGGCGTCGAGTCGTTGTCCGGCACGGGTCAGTTGCGCGGGGGTCAGGACCGCTGCGTCGTAGTCGTCGCCGAGTCCGCTGATGCTGACCTGCTCACCGGCGAGCAGGACAGCGTCCGCCGCGCGCAGGCCACCGGTTACTCCAGCACCGGTGCGGGCCCGGCCGGTGATGTCGGCGAACGATGCCGCTGCGGTGTCTGCTGCGGTGATCGCGTCGGTGTAGACCTGGCGTGCCCCGGCGATCAGCTCACCGACTGCGCGGGCCAGGTCGTTCAGCGCGAAGGGGTCCGGGATCGGCAGTCCTGCGACGTGGGTGGCGTCGTGGTAGGCGTCGTAGAGTCCCTGGTGCAGCTCGCCGTGGCGGCGTTGCAGCTCCCGTACCGTCTCGGCCAGGGTCTCCAGGGTGTTCGCCGTGTCCTGGAACGCGATTGGGGTGGCGGCCACCACGTCGGCGGTTGCGGTCATCACGTGGGCTGCCGCGCCACCGGCCACACCGCCCCATACGTCGGGGAGCTGGTGGGTGCCCAGGGTGCGTACCTCGTCGCCGATCGGTTCGATCGCATTCGCGGCGGTGCGGAATGCTGCCGCCAGGTCCTCCAGTTTGCCGGGATCTCCTGGTGGTGGTGTGGCGATCTCCCGGATCAGTTCGGTTACGGTGGATACGAGGGTGCGGGGGTTGAGCAGTGACCCCAGCTCCCCGAGTCGTTGCAGGATCGTGGTCAGCTGCCCGTAGTCGTCACTGGCCATCGTCGGCCCCCGCGCCGAAATCCTGGGCCGCGTCCTGGTCGGTGTGTTGGTAGATGTCTGCGGAGTCGCGCAGTGCCTGGCACAGCTGTTCCAGCACGGTGGCGTGCGCGCCGATCTCGGTGAACCAGGCGTCCTGCAGCGTGCGGTACGCCGTGCCGGCCGCCGGTAGTCCGCACGCGGGGTGCCCGTCGCGGGTGGCCTGATCCCACGCCGAGCGCGCCGCGCGCAGCTGCCCGGCCAGCGTGCAGGCGTCCCCACCTGCCCCCCGCACACCTCCGATGTCCGCCTTGATGCCCACTTTCCGCCTCCTCCAGCCCGGCTCCGCTCGATCATGGCAGCTGCCCAGCCCCGGTGGTGGCGGTTCGGTGGAACCGCTGACCGGTTGGTGCGCGATCCAGTACGGTCACCCCGGGTGAACGACAGGAGGGCGCGCGATGGCGGGCAGTTCCGAGCAGGCCGGTGCGCAGGCGGCAGCCACGGCGGGTAGCGGCGCTGGCTGGGGCGCGGTAGCGGGCAGCTTTCAGCAGGCTGATGCGCAGTTGGTGGGCATCAACGGCCAGCAGACCGATCTGCAGGCCGCGGTGGTCGCGGGCCAGCTGTGGATGGAGGCCGGGGTCGCAGAAACTGCTGCAAAGCGCTGCGACCAGGCCGTCGTGGACATCAACCTCTGGTTGGGCGGTGCGCGTCGACTCGCCGAGAGGGCCATGTTTGGTGCCAATGAGGACGGCGAAGCGGCCGCGGAGCGGTTCGCGCAGGCTGGCCGGGAGCTCATCGCGGTGGTGGAGAACGCCCGAACCATCTTCCAGAACATGGCGGCGACCTACCGGGCGGCCGGGCGAGCTGCAGCCGAAGCCGATGAGGCGGGACAGCAGTCGTTCCGGGGCGGTTTGGCGTGACGCGCGGCGCGTGGGTTGTGGGGTTGGCCGCGGTGGGGCTGCTAGTGGGTGGGTGTGGCTGGCTGGCATCGGGAGCGCCGCCTGCGGTGGCCGACGCTGGTGGGGTCGACATGTGCACCATCCTGACCGAGGCCGAGCTGAGCGACCTGGGCATTGAGCTGGACACCCGCGAGCAGGTGGATGAACTCGGATTGATCGGCTGTGGGTGGGTGGGCGAGCCCATCACGCTGGAGCTGAATCGTAACGAAGACACCGTCGCCGAGTACGCTGCCCGTAGGGACGATCCAGCGTTTGTCACCTTCGGGGATAACATGGTGAACGGCCGGGCTGGGGTCCACTTCGGAGTGTCGAGTTCCGGCCAGGACTGTGTGCAGTTGATTGATGGCGGGTCGGTGTCGCTGAGGGTGGCGGTGGCTGCGTCGTCCAGTTTGGGTCCGCCTATAGATGTGTGCGCCGAAGCGTTGCGGATCGCTCAGCTGATCGAGCCTCGATTGCCGAGAACGGGGAGTTGACATGGCTGGACCCTGGGACATCGTGGGTGACGTCGCCGGTGGGATCGCACGTGGCGTCCGTGAAGTGGCCGGGGTGTTCGACATCGGCGAGCCGGATGGTAACGACCAAGGATCGTCAAACTGGGCGGCGTGGGGACATGAGGAGATCCGGTCGATGCTGGACACCTCAGTCGACCCGGCTGACATCGACGATGTCGCGCGGTTGTGGCGTGAGAGGTGTCGCGCACTGGAACATCTCATGACCAGCATCACCGGCGACTTGCGGGTAACCGTGTCCGATGGATGGCGTGGTGGGTCGGCGGATGCGGCGATCGCGAGTCTGGGGCCGGTCGATGACTGGTCGAGAACCATTGCGGAGACCATGAATCTTACCGGAACACTGATGGATCACTCCGGGTCGTCGGCTGGGCAGGCGAAGATCGCCGTGCCGCCTGCGATGAACCATGACATGCGTCGGTCGTTGACCAGCTTCGCCGTGGGTGGCTTCGGTGGTGCATTCGTGGATGCGATAGCGCAGGACCAGGCGCAGGAAGAAGCGCGCCGGGAGGCCGTGCGGATCATGACGAATGTGTATTCGGCGCCGATCAATGAGAACCGTGCGGCCGTGCCGTCCTACCCGCAGCCTGTCGACCCGACCTTGCAGCCGACGGAGCCGTCCCCGATCGGTGGGTCGACGCCTGGCGCTGGTCTGCCCAGGAGTGGGTTCGGCGTCCCCGGTGGTGGGGTTGTGCCTGGTGGTGTCTCCTATCAACCGCCTTCCGCGGCGGGGTTGCAGGGTGCGGGGTCTGTTGATGGTGGTCAGTTCGGACCGCCCGCCGGGCCACCCCAGACCGGCGGCCAGGGTTATGGGGGCCAGGGTTACTCGGGCCAGGGTTACTCGGGCCAGGGTGGTCAGGGTCTGGGTGCTGCTGCTGCGGCGGTGCCGTTCATGCCGCCGGTGGCGGGTGGGGGTGAGCAAGAGCGCGCACGCCGCGGGTTCCGCGGCGCGGCCCCGCCCGGGGTCCGCACCGCACCCCGCACGCCCCGCTGTCCGCCTCGACGCTCAATTTCTGCCTCCTTCGGCCCCGGTGGGCTCGATCATGGCAGCTACCCGGCCCCGGCGATGGCGGTTCTATGGAACCGCTGACCGGTTGGGGCGCGTCATAGTACGGTCACCCCGGGTGAACGACAGGAGGGCGCGCGATGGCGGGCAGTTCCGAGCA
>JBQTGW010000354.1:0-5069 GCA_052390495.1 Pseudonocardiales bacterium | reverse complement strand
CAGTTCCACCACCTGCTCGCGCGAGCGCGGCAGCCCAACATCGAGCTGTACGTCCTGCCGCTGGAGGCGGGCATCAGCGTCGGACTGTCCGGGGCCTTCACCCTGCTCGATTTCCCCGACCACCTGCTGCCGCCTGCCGCCTATCAGGAATACGCCGTTGGTGGGCACGTCATAGACGATCAAAGTATCGTCGCTCAACTGGCTACAATCTTCGGCAAGCTCCGCGACCAGGCCCTCGGTAGCGACGAGGGACTGGCCTTGATCGCGGAGCTTGCCGAAGGTACCGAATGACAGGCAAGGTGAGCATGCTGGATGAGCGGGTCGTCGACCGTACGCGGATCCATGGCCCGCGGCAGGTGACCGACGCCTACCTACTCGCCCTGGCGGTCCGCAGGGATGGTCGATTCGTGACGTTCAATCAGTCGGTGGCGTTGTCGGTGGTTACCGGGGCGACGTCGGCGCATCTGACCGTTCTGTAGCAGCCCGGGTGGATTCGGCGTTCTCCAGCCACGGGGTGGTCCGGGCTCGCCTTGGCGGCGCGCTGGGTGATCCGGCACCCGGAGCGGGTGCTCGCGCCGGTGCACCGGTTGCGAGCCCACTCCACCGTCGCACGGCTGGAGGGCCGCTACCCTGCTTGACGTCGTTTAATGGTACATGAATACGTGACATATAGCGTCACATGGTGTTACATGGCACCATGGCAGTGATCGTGTTTGAGGCCGGGCTCCTCGCGCTGGCCCAGGAGTTGCGGCCGGCGGGGGGAGCCGCGTTCGACCAGATCGTCATCGCATCCACGGCGGCGGCCCTGCTCACCGCGGGTTTGGTGCTGCTGGGTTACGGTCACCGCACCGGCCGGATTTCGGTGCTGCGGTGGCTGGCCGATGCGACCGAGCGCTGGCCGTTCAGTGCCAGGCAGCCCGGCTGGGTCGAGCTGCCCTCGACGTTGGCGCTGTTCTCGCTGATCACCGCGTTGCTGGGGATGTACTGGGACGTCTCGCTGCACATTGCTGATGGTCGCGATGAGGGGCCGCTGGCCAACCTCGCGCACTATCCGATCATGTTCGGGTTGTTCGGCGTCTTCGCTTCCGGCGTGCTGGCCATGGTGCTGCCGGTGGGGCAGCGTCCCGGCCCGGCTGCGGTGCGGATCACCCGCGACTGGTACGCGCCGGTTGGTGGGGTGCTGATAGCGAGCGCGGGGTTCTTCGCGCTGCTGGGCTTCCCGCTCGACGACGGCTGGCACCGGCTCTTCGGCCAGGACGTGACGTTGTGGGGCCCCACCCACCTGATGTTGATCGGCGGTGCGGGGCTGTCCCTGATCGGCCTCGCGGTGCTCGAACAGGAGGGGCGGCTGGCCCGCCGCAGTGCCGGTCAGGCCGAAACGGTCACCCCGCTCGGCCTCTTCGTCCGGCGCGGCATGATCATGGGCGGGTTGCTCGCCGGGCTGTCGGTATTCCAGGGCGAATGGGATTTCGGCGTGCCGCAGTTCCGGATGGTGCACCAGCCGCTGCTCATCGCGATGGCCGCCGCGGGTGCCCTGGTCGCTGCCCGACTGTGGATGGGTCGCGGCGGCACGCTGTTCGCCGTGGGCTTCTACGTCGTGCTGCGCGGGGGGACCGCGGTGATGGTCGGGCCGATCCTCGGGGAGCCGTTCGCCAGCATCCCGCTGTACCTGGCCGAGGCGCTGCTGGTGGAGCTCGCGGCGGTGCTACTGGCGCTGCGTCCGCGGGCTTCGGGCCCGCTCGCGCTGGGCGTCGTCGGCGGTCTGCTCATCGGCACCGTGGGATTCGCCGCCGAGTACGCCTGGACCCAGGTGGCCTTCCGGCTGCCCTGGACCACCGACATCCTGATCGAGGGCCCGCTCATGGCGGTGGCGGGCGGGGTCGCGGGCGGGATCGGGGGCGCGTTGCTGGCGCTGGGCTTGCAGGGCAAGCTGCCCCGGCCCGCCGTGGCGCGTGCGTTGTTCGTCGGGGTCATCGTCGTGCTGGGGGCCGGTGTCGCCAACGGGCTGGTGAGCACCGTGCCGGACGGCGTACGGGCCGAGGTCACGATCACCCGGGTGGCCGACCCGGATATGCCCGACGCCGGACAGGCCGTTGTCCGGATCATCCCGGCGTCAGCGGTCGACGATCCGTCCTGGCTGACGCTCACCGCGTGGCAGGGGGGTGACCTGCACGTCGACCATCTGGTGTCGCTCGGGGACGGCCGTTACCGGACCACCGAGCCGATGCCGCTCTACGGGGACTGGAAGACGCTGGTTCGGCTGCACGACGGCCGCACGCTGGCCGCGGCGCCGGTCTACCTGCCCGCCGACGAGGTGATCGGCGAGCCCGCAGTCCCGGCGCTGCCGCAGTTCACCCGGGAGGTGGGTGCTGAGCAGCCGATCCTGCAGCGGGAGCTGAAGGAGGGCGTGCCCAGCTGGCTGTGGGCCACCGCGTCGACGGTGGTGCTGACCGGCGCGCTGGCGCTGCTGTTGTTGCTCGGCTGGGGTGTTTCGCGAGTGGCGCGGGCTGCTGCTTCGGTGCCGCCGAATGGCGCGCCGTCACCGGCGGTATCTCATAGCGGGCGAGCTGCCTGATGACGGTGCTCGTGGGTGACGTGGTGCTGGCCCACCACCCGATCGTCGCCGCCCTGCCGTTCGTAGTGCCCACCCTGGTGATCACGCTGCTGGTAGTGGCAATGGCCGTACGCGACCGCCGACGCGACGATCAGAGCGAGGGCAGTGCGCAGACCGAGGATCAGCGTCCTGGGTAGCGGCCCTCGGTAGCCAGGACAGGGATGTCCAGGTCCGGCTGGATGCGGGGCTTGAGCCCGGGAACCGTCACGACTTGGACGGGCACCTGTTCCCGATACGATCGGCCATTGAACCGGGCTTCGTGGCCCGTCGTGCTGAGCTGGAGAGGGAGCAGCGTGGTCGAGTTCCTACTCAGCTACGACAGGGAGGACGGCGACGGGGGTTATGTCAAGGTGTTCTTCGACCAGCTCGCCGATGAGTTGGCGCGGCGACGGGCGGGCTGGGACAAGCACCGCGTCGGGTACCTGGATGTCAAGGTGCCGACTGGCAGCCGCTGGCCTGACCGGCTCAGCGAGGCGCTCGGCATGTGCCGGGTATTCTTGGCGCTGTACTCGCCTCGTTATTTCGAAAGCGAGTACTGCGGCAAGGAATGGTGGATCTTTTCTGAGCGAGTCCGTGAGTACGAGACACTGACACTGCGGACTCCACCGGTCCCGGTTGTCTCCAGCTCTGGTGTCGACCTGCCGGGACGGCACTGCGCTCGGTCAACCCCCTGCCTCGGAGAGTCCCCATGGATCTGGTTTGACGGAGGAGCACCGTGTCGGTTCTTATCGCTGGTGGCGGCATTCTCGTCGTCTTCGCTAGCACCCTTGGTGCGGTGCTCGCCGAGCATATATCGTTTTGGAGGCACTGGGGTCAAAACGTCGATAGGGTAGTGGTTGCTGGTTTGGTTATCGCAGTTGCTGATGCGGGCGTTTTTGGGTATGCACTAGCTGAATCACGAGCCGATCCTGTTGGACAGGCTAGCATTTCTCCGGATCGATCGGGTAATAGCGAAAGTAGTACCGCACAACCTGGGCAGTTGAGCCCCGGGCAACCAGTATCTGGTGCTACGCCACCTAATGCAGCTCCATCGCTTCCAACTCCTGAGGCAGTGCAGCTGATCAGGCGGAGTTGATCCGCACGGCTGGGAGATCCGGGCACTCGCCCGCCAAGACTGCGGTCAGCTCCGGTATCTGTTCACGCGGGAAGTAGATCTGTGCGGTGTTGGCCAGGTCGATGCAGTTCGTTCCGTTGTACACGAGAGGTATGTGCATCCGCCAGGACCCGGGCTGCCATCGAATGGTCACTCGGTCGTGGAACGAGGTGTCCAGGAGTGTATTCAGAAGCTTCTGCCCGTCATCCACTGGCATTTTGAGCCAGGCGTAGCCGCGGTAGTACTCGACGAAGCCGCCGTGGCCGGAAGGGGTGGCGCGCTGCGGGTCCCGGAGTCCGGCCGCGGACTCCCCGATGTCCTGGCAACAGGCCACGGTCACCAGTCCCCTGGCCCATAACGTCCGCACGAGGGGGACCAGTTCGGTATCGATGTCCACATGCTCGTTGGCAGGGGTGGTGAGGCGCTCGTAGCCGTGGATGGCTGGTGCGGGATCTGTGCTCATGAACATTTGCCTTTTCGATGGCGGGTCGACGTACTGCGGTGTTCCGCCCACTGTCGGGCGGCGCTCGCGAGGCGTTCTGTCCACGGTTCCGGGCCGTCTTGCGCGATTCCGTCCCACAAGGCGGCCTGGACCCGCGCGAACGCATCCAGCGCGCCCTGGGGTGCCGAGCGCCAGGCGGGTAACTGCGTTGCCCAGTATTCGGCCGACTGTGGGCTGTGGCCCGATGCCATCAGCCAGACCACCCAGCACGCAGGGTCGATCCAGGCAGCCCCACGGGTGGGCCAGGCCCAGTCGACGAGGTGGGCCGCATCGTTGATCAGAACGTTGCCGGGGCTCCACTCCGTGTGCAGCAAGTGGTCGCCAGCGAACAACTTTGGGTCGTTGGTGTACGACGCCCAGCGCTGTGGCGCACTCTTGAGTGGAAGGTCGGGGCAGGGGATCTCCCCGAGTCGCCGCATGGTGTGGACGACCTTCGGCAGGTCGGGTGAGCTGGGTGAATAGTCGACGCGTCGACCGTCCACGCACTCGAACCCCAGCAGGTTCCACCCTTCGCGCTCGACATGCCACAGCAACCGGGGCGCGACCGGTAGAACGTATGGGTTGATGTCCGCTTCCCGCTGCTGGGTCCAGACCCATCGATGGTCGCTGCGCAGCCCCTTGACGAACGTCGCACCCAGGCTGGTGTGCACGACGATGGCGATCTCGGAGTTGAGCCCCTCGGTGACGGGCTCCGCCGCGAGCACTGGGCCGGTCTGCTTCTCGATGAGGCTGCGGACGTCTTCCCAGTCGAGTCTGGCAGTCACCATGGCACCTTCGTGAGCAGGTGGCCCGGGCTGGCCCCGGGCCCCCGGGGCCCTCGCGGGCCGGGGGCGGGCCTAACCCGGGCGGGGTGTCGTCTC
>JBQTGW010000353.1:0-21135 GCA_052390495.1 Pseudonocardiales bacterium | reverse complement strand
GGGGGCGCGTAGCGCCTACGGAGTTGGCTCCGAACGGCGCTCGGCGGGAGCTGGTGCTGAGCGAGGGAATGGGGGGTCACTTGGCGTCACAAGATCGCTACATTTAGCGATCTTGACGTGGCCCTGGTCCAATTCCTGGTCTGACTCCCACACGCCGGGGTAAGCCAGCTCGTCAACTGACGCTATCGGGACCACACCCTGACGGCGAGCTTGTTCTTCTGCCGGTACATACGGCGAACGTGGGACCGGGACGTACTCCGCGTTGCTGAATATGGCGCCCACCTCCTTCTGTCCCATGGCTGAAGCAGGGCTGAGCGGTCTCAAGAGGCTTGAGAACGCTGTCTGTAGCCTTACATATCCGGCCAGCGAGGGAGCAGCCCGCGCCGCACCCAACGGTGATCGACTACCGCTATCCCGGCCGATGACCCGGAACGCGCTCTACCATCGACGCACTCGAGCTGCCCGACGGTCTCCTCCAGTGCGCTGTACCCGCCAGCCGAGGCCGAACCCAACAGGAGGTCATCGCCGCCATACGCGACGGCGAATTCGGCTGAGCCAACCGGCACGGGGTGCCCGCTCCAGGTTCTCCAGTCGGGCGTAGAAGATTGTCAGATCCTGCTGGTAGATAACGATCTCTGGGTTCAGCTTCGTCAGCCGCTCGGTGATGGCCAAACCCTGCCGGTAGCGCTCGATCGCCGCACCGGGCCGTCCCATCGCTTCGTCCAAACCTCCCAGCATGCCGTAGGAGATGCTCAGGTCGTGTTGGTAGCTGGTGTTCTGCGGGTCGAGTTTGACCAGGCTCTCGGCGATGGTCAGGGCTTGCTGGTAGCGGTGGGCAGCTTCGGGCAGGCGCCCGGCTGCTTGGTCCAGGTCCGCGAGTTTGTTGTAGGAGATGCTCAGGCCGCGTTGGTAGCTGGTGTTCTGCGGGTCGAGTTTGACCAGGCTCTCGCGGATGGTCAGGGCTTGCTGGTAGCGGTGGGCGGCTTCGGGCAGGCGCCCGGCTGCTTGGTCCAGGTCCGCGAGTTTGTTGTAGGAGAGGCTCAGGCCGTGTTGGTAGCTGGTGTTCTGCGGGTCGAGTTTGACCAGGCTCTCGGCGATTTTGACCAGGCTCTCGCGGATGGTCAGGGCTTGCTGGTAGCGCTGGGCGGCTTCGGGCAGGCGCCCGCGATCGGCTGCTATGTCCCCGAGCTGGTTCAACCAGGCGGGCAGGCGATCTGACGAGGCGGGCAGGTAAGTGAGTGTGTCGTGGATGAGGGCTTCTTCGTGGTCCCAGGAACTCCAGTCGTGCAGCTGAGCGCAGATGTCCTCGGTGAGAGCTGCGGCGGCGGCGGGCTGGTCGGCGGCGAGGAGGTGGTATCGCGCCTCCAACAGGTCATCGAGGCCCCGTGCACGATTCTGTGGCCATACTTGCACCCGCCACTGCCAGTAGTCAGCGGCAGAAAGATGGGCATCGGTCAGCTGGTCGTGCTGGTCACGATCGGTCCAGCGGCGGTGCAGCTCGATGGCGGTCCACCGGTGCACGAACACCATCGACGCGCCTGTGCTGGCGTCCAGGGTGAGCAGGCTGGACGCGGCGCAGGTGTCGATCAGGCGCCGGAGGTTGTCGGGGGCGCGTCGAGGTGGGGTGGGAAGCTGCCCGGTGGAAGGATAATCAGGGGTGTGCGCGGCGGCCGGGTCTTCTTCGCCGATCTGGAACAGCAGGGCGGTCTCATCAACGGCTGACCGGTAGACCGACGCGCCCAGCAATAACCGCTGCGCCCCGGGTACCTCGGCCAAGCCGACCAGGAGACGGTCGAGTAGCACGTCGTCGGCGGCCAGGGTGAGGATCTCGGTGAGGGCCGGATCAAGCTCGGAGTGCTCGGCGAACCATGCGTCGAGATCATTGACGTCGAGTCGGTCGTGCAGCTTCGCGGCCAGCCGAGCGGTGACGTCGGGGTAGGTGCTCCGCCCGCCGCACAGCAGTGCGTCGAGGTACTCCAGGCAGCGCGGGTGGCCACCGACCATCCGCCACACCTGCTCCAGCTCCGGCTCGCCGAGCCGGTCCAGCCCAGGCAGCGCCCAGGCCAGCTTCAGGGTTTCGGCGAACGACAGCGGGCCGAGGTGTTTGAACGACAGCACCCGCTCGGCCCCGCCGGGCAGGGTGAACGGGTACCGGCAGGTGACCAGGAGCCGACACCGGCCCGGGGAGCGGGCCAGCTCGGCGAGCAGGCCCGCGAGGGCCTCGTCGCGCACCGCCCGCCAGCCTAGTTTGCCGCCTGTGGTGGCGTCGGTCAGGTTGTCCTCGAAGTTGTCCAGCACGAGCAGCACCGGCACGTCGCCGAGCACGTGCTGGCGCAGCCCTGCGAGCCGCTCGCGCCAGCCCAGATCCACGCGCTCCGCGTCGTCCAGGGCGGCTTGCATGTCTTGGGAAGCCGAGTCCCGCAACCGGGCGCGCACCGCCCCGGCGAGGGCGCCGAGCACATAGTCCACCGGCAGCTCGCCGCCCCCCGTACCGCCGCTGGCGAGCACGACGAGCCGGTCCGGTTCGCGTTCCATGACTCGGCGGGCCAGCTCGGCAGACAGTGTGGTCTTGCCGACGCCGCCGATACCGTGCAGCACGAGCCCGGCGAGGCCCATGCCAGCCAGCTCGACCGGCCAGCGGCGCTGTTCGCGTCGGCGACCTACGAACTCCCCCACCTGGCGGGCCAGCAACCCGGCCGGCAACCGGGGGCTGGTCGGCGGCGGGGCGGCCTCAGTCAGCGTCGCGGCCGGGTCGAGCGGGAGCGGGGCACCAGAGCGGGACAGCACGGTCAGCACCGCCCACTCGCCCAGCGCGCCCAAGCGCTGCTCGCGTTCGTCCGAGGACCCCTGCAGCTCCTGCTGCACCCTGCGGCGGGCGTCGGCGACCGCACCGAGCACGTCCAGCGTTTCATCGTCGGCGAGAGCACCGTAGATCCGGGTGAACGCCCGGGTGGCGTAGACGTCGGTGATAGCGGTCTCCGCAGCGATCACCACATTCGCCCCGAGGGCGATCAGCCGGGCGGCGAAGGACGGATCGCCCGACGCGGCGGCGTCAGTGTGGCACGCGGCCAGCGCGATCACGGGCGGCATCCGCCCGCCCGGGACGGCTTCGGCGACGAACTGATCGGCGGTGACGTGGCGGGCGTTGCCGTCGTCGTCCTCCAGCTCCAGCAGACCCGGCAGGCCGTGACCGGACAGGTGCAGCACGTGCACCGGCTCCTGTCGCAGCGCTGTGTTGATCTCTGCGGTGGTGGCGAAGTGGACCACCCGCACCTGCGCGCGGCTCTGCCGGGCACCGCGCACCGCCGCGATCACGTTGCGCAGCTCCCGCTCGTAATCCAGCACCTGCCCACCGTCGGAGAGCGGCGCGGAGATCGCGATCAGGATCCGCAACGGGCCCGGCGCGGCGGGCACCGGCGGCGCTTCATGGCGCCGGTACACCGTCACCAACGGGTGCAGCGCCAGCGGTCGCCCGGCACCGGGGACGGGCAGCGCCTCCCACGGCAGGGCGCCCAGCTCACCACCGACGACCACGCCGAGCCGCACCGGCTCCCAGCTGCTCTCGGCGCGCGTGATCACCCCGGCCAGCGCGTCGGCGACCGGGGCGGGCAGGAACGACTCCGCCAGCAGCAACCCCACCGCGTGCGGGGTGGGCGGGGACCCCGGGGTGATCACTGTGGTGTCCTGCTGGCGTCGGGTGGTCAGCCGGGCCCGAGCCTCGGCCAAGTTCTGGACCGCCTCGGCCAGCGCGGCCGACACCCCCCGGTGCTCGGCGGCCACATCCACCCCGGAACCGGACAACCGCACCCGGTTGTGGTCGATCGCCAAGATCAGCTCAGTGGCGCTGGCCCGGCGTCGCTTCGCGACAGTGACCGGGGCCAGCCCGGCGAGCAGCGGCGCCAGGTTCTCCACCCGCGCCACCCATACCGTGCTGCGCAGCCAGTCATCGGCGCTGTTGTAGCGGGCCGAGACCACCCCGACAACCATGCCGTCCCGGCGGCGCACCGGCGCCCCACTCATCCCCGGCACCACATCCGCCGTCGTCAGACGCCCCAGCGGCACCTGATCATCCCGAGTCGTGCCACCGCGCCATTCGCCTGAAGCGTGCAGATACCGGTAGGAGTGGCCCGGATCCTCCACATCGGACACTCCGATGATCGACACCCTGGTATCCAGCTCGACATCGTCGGAGGTGGCCAGGCCCGGCGCACACTCCGCGAGCGGCTCCCCCACGGTGAGCACAGCCAGGTCGTGCACCGGATCGATCCGGCTCACTCGGGCCTGGGTCGGCGCTCCACCCCGCAGCGGGTCGACCCGGACCACCGCGTCGACGTTCCCGGCGCCGAGATCGTCCAGCACATGCCACGCCGTCACCAGCACGCCGGGCACCACCTGGAAGCACGTGCCGACCGGCGCACCCGCCGCGTCCAGCAGGCGCCCCAGGAATCCCGGTACTCGCCGGTCAACCTCCACCGGCGGCTCCCGGGCTGTACCGCAACGTGACCTCGAGTGTCGCCTCACCCGAGGCTCCGGCGAGCACCACGGTGCCCTGCGCGGAGAACTTCAGCCCGAACTTCACCTCGACCTGCTCCAGCCGCGCCGGCTTGTCGTCGAGCTGCCCGATCACATCCACCGTCGATGACGCCACCGCCACAATCGCCGCTTGCGCCCGCTCGTACGCCCCGACGACCGCGTCCTGCGCCCGGCCCAGCGCCGAGGTCGGCTCCGAACCCGCCACCGGAGTGGTCTCCACCAGCAACTCCACGCCACCGATGCGCATCGGCATCACCCGGCCAGCCATCGAACCCCCTCACCGCAACGACATACGTAGGTCCGGAGCGTAACAACATCTATGGATGTGACCGGTCTTGACAGCCTCCGCTCGTGGACATCCGAGAGAACGCGCACCGGCTGCTGGACGAGCTGGACGAGGACCAGGTCAGCACCGCCGCTGAGCTACTGCGCGACCTGGTACAGCAGCGGCACCCGCTGGACGACGACCCCGACGAACTCACAGCCCAGCAGCGGCGGCAGCTGTCATTCGTCGGCATGATCTCGGCTGAGCCCGATCTCGCTGAGCGTTCCGCAGAGATCCTGCGGAGAGAATTAGGTCAGGGAGACTAAGGACATTTGCAACCTTGGATCGGCACTTCTACGTCGTTCGTCCTCAGCACACGGGCGTTCACGCTTCATCCCAACCAAACCCGCGAAGGGTGCCAGAAGGCGATCTCTTGAGTTGTGATCTTGATTGCGCGCACGAAGGAAGTATGCACCTCATCTCGTGCCGTTCTATGGTGATGGCGCGAGTAGCGACCTGGCGGTCTCGTACAAAATGATCTTCGAAGAGGTCGGCGGTGGCTGGGTTCAGGCTCGTCTGTCCGAGCTGCCCGGCGTGATCACTGCGGCGCCCTCCCGCGAACAGGCAGCGGAGGACATCGTCGATGCGCTGCGTGAGTACCTGTTGTCGCCCATGATCTTTTAACACGCTGTGTTCAAGCTGTTAACGATGTCACGGCCAGGTGCGAAGATAACCATATGGACTACCCCGATCTGGTTGCGGCGAGCCAGCCTGACGCGCTGCGGGCCGCCCTCGCGGCCAACGCGGACAAGTTGCAGCACGCTGCGGAGGAGCATCACGGCGGCGAGCTGGAGTCGGTTCGGCAGGCGACGTACAAGGGTCATGAGATCGTGGTGCGGACGCGCTATGAGATCACTGTGGACGGCCAGCCGTTCAACGTGCACCTCACCATCGACAACGATGGCCGGGTCCATTACCACGGACTGCCGACCCGGGACTTCCCTTCGGTGATCGGCCTGGTCGAGAAGGCCATCGATATCTTCGGTGACGAGTTCGGCCCCGGCTCACCCGACCAGCCCCCCGACCCCGACCCGGAGCCGCATCCGCACGGTCACGAGCACCCGGGGGGTGCCTGAAGATGGCCTCGATCCGGCGCAATATCGTCACCGACCAAGCGGCCCGGGACGCCTTCGTCGAGGGCGTGCTCGCCCTCAAGGCCGAGTTCCTCGGCACCACCACGGCCGACCTCGGCATCGCGGGCCCTGCCCGGCAAGTCTCCACCTACGACTTGTTCACCGTCTGGCATCACCTGGCCATGGGTCAGCTGACCCCGCCGGGACAGAGCGACCGCAACGCGGCGCACAGCGGCCCGGTTTTCCTGCCCTGGCACCGGCTGATGCTGCTGCTGCTCGAGCTGCAGATGCAGCGGGTTCTGGGCAACGACCAGGTCGGCCTGCCCTACTGGGACTGGGCCGCGGACGGTGTCCTGCCCGCGGCGCAGCAGCCACAGGCTCCGATCTGGCGGCCGACCGGAATCGGTGGTAGCGGCAGCCCCGTCACCACCGGCCCTTTCGTCCCCAACCAGTTCCGGGTGCGGATCGACTCCGACAGCTTCGGTCGACTGCGGGCCACCGACCGGGGCCTCAACCGCGACCTGGCCCGTGACGTGCTCACCCTGCCGACCACCCAGCAAGTGACCGCCGCGCTGGGCCAACCGGCCTACGACCTGGCCCCCTGGAATCGCAGTTCCGGTGGCTTCCGCAACCAGGTCGAAGGCTGGCGACCGGTGTCGCCTGGGCTGCACAACCGGGTGCACGTCTGGATCGGCGGCGACATGGCTCCGGCCACCTCACCCAACGACCCCGTGTTCTATCTCAACCACTGCAACGAGGACCGGATCTGGGAAGCGTGGATGGTCGCTCGCGGCCGGGTCTATCAGCCACCCCAATCGGCGTCCGCCCAGCTGAGATTCCACCGTATCAACGACCCCATGTACTCCATTCTGATCACCCAGCCGATCACTCCCGCCCAAATGCTGGAGATCAGTACCTTCTACTCCTACGACCAACTACCAGCGGCGACCTGACGCTACTGATTCAGCCGCGCATCAGTTCGGGGTGGTCGCAACACGACCACCCCGAACGTTGTTACCACAGCGGCGTCAGGCGATTACCCGAGAACGCGGCGTCGGGCGATTACCCGAGCACGCGATGTCAGGCGATCATCCGATCAACCAGCAGCGTCAGTCCGGCTCAGCTTGCGTTACCACCCGCACCGCCGGCACCACCGGCCTGGCCTTCAATGCCGCTCTCAATATTGTCGGGGCCCAGACTCTGGCCGGTGCCGCCCTCGCCGCCGACGCCACCACTGCCGCCGATGTTGCCAGCGCCGGTGGCGCTGCCGCCGGCACCACCTTCACCACCTTCGCCACCGGCACCACCTTCACCACCTTCGATCTCAGTGGTCACAGCACTGCCAGCGCCGCCCATGCCGCCTGCACCACCGGCACCGCCGATGCCAGCGATGCCACCGGCGGTGGCAGTACCGCCAGCACCACCGTCGCCGCCGGCACCACCTTCGCCACCGTCACCGCCCACAGCCAGCGGGCCGCCGCTAGCGTCGCCGCCAGCGCCACCGTCGCCACCGGGACCAGCCTCACCCCCAGCACCTTCAGCTGCAAGGCCCATGGCGCCGGCGCTACCGCCGTTACCGCCAGCGCCGCCCGTGGACAGTAGAGTCCGGGCCGGAAGCAGCTCGACATACAGCCCATCGAAGTCGGCGAAGCTCAGCGTGTTAGACATTCCAGTTTCCTCCCAGGGGAAAAGATACGGCCATCGCAGGGTTCGTAACCCAGAGTTTCGTAACCAGCTGCACTTCTATCGGGAGTTGCACCTCACCAGAAATTCCCGATCTAGCACACCCTTATCTTTGCTGGCCGGAAGAACGCACCACAACCGACCTGACTACCTAAACCCATCGCGTGGCTACTGAGCCTTTCTTGGCAAAGGATCAGTTGCGCTGCGTGGCTGTGCTGAGAGATGCGGCCGTCCGTGACCGGATAAATGCGCAAAGTGGGCCGCTGAAGAGAAGTGAAGCAACCTCACCGAATTGGCCGCCACCACTCGGCCACCAGGTGAGACATCAGCGGACGGGGCTGACGGATTCGATATTAGCGATGGCGAAGTCGCGTTGTCCGTTGCGGAGGTGGCACCAGCAGTCGAGCCATTTGCCATAGAGCTGTTGTGGGCGGATTGCTCGGGTGGTGCGGCTGCCGTTCTGGTCGCGGTAGACGATGAGCACGTCGTTCTGGTGGTCCACGGCGTCGGACAACAGTTCCAGCTCGGCGTCGTCGAGGTGACTGTTGAACTGCGCGAGCAACTCGAAGGTGTCCGAGTCCGCGAAGGCTCGTACGGTCTCGCCGTTCGGGTCCGCGGTCAGCCGCCGGACCAGTTCGGCGGCCGAGAGCGCAGCTCGTGGTTCTATGCTGATCACGCGCTCGGGTGCCTGCGCCTCGTGGTCGTGACGGGCTTCGACGATCACCGCGCCTTGGGCGTCCTCGGCCATCGGTGACAGGCCGGCCTCACGCAGCCGGGTCAGCACCTCGTCGAGGTCGCGGGGGCTGGACAGGACGGTAGGGGCAAGTCGGCTGAAATGCAGCTTGGTGAGAGATCGGGTGTGCAGGATCTCGGTGATCAAGGCGTCCTCGCCGATGACGCAGGACCGCATGCCACGCACCCGAACCTGGCCGTGTCTGCGGGAGGCGTCGGTGATCAGATATTCCAGTGGCTGGGGAACCGGGCGGGCCGAGATGGTGCTCAGCTCGGTGAGCAGGTCCTCGGCGCTCCACCCGGCATCCAGCGCCGCGCGGATGCTGGCCGGGGTGAACCGCCAGGTTCTGGCGGCCCCGTGGGTCTCGGCGACGGCGGAGTCCTTCAGCAGCCGCGCCACCGCCATACTCGGCTGACCGGAGACCACGGCGGTCAGATCCGACTGCAGGATCACGCTGCACGAAGCTTCGGGCAGCAATTCGGCGCAACGTTGAGCCAATTCCTGCACCGGATCCATTGGGGCGGTCTCGGTCACGGCCAGCAGATGCTCGCCGAGTTCGGAGACCATATCGCTGGCGATCACCCCGAGCAGTTCAGCTTCGCGGACGGCAGCAGCCACTCTGTCACCGCACTGCACAGCGTCGTAGCCGTGCAGCGGGCAGAACCAGTCGATCTCCGCACCCGCCGCGCGCACCGACCTGCCTGCACGGGCAGCGGACAGCAGCGCGCGCCGCAGCAGCCCGGCGGAGGAGGCCAGCGGCAACGGCGGCGGCTGTTCCCCGCCGTCGATCGCCCGGCTGGTAGGCGCGTGCTGGAGGGAGAACCACGCGTCAACCAGCATGGCCCAGCGCTTTCCTGGTTCCGCGGTGCGCCAGCCCGGGTAGGAATCCGTCGGTACGTACCCCTCGTCGGCTTGCGCCAGCAGGCCGGCCGCGTAGGCCAGGTCGATCCACAACGGGAGAACGTCTTGCGGGATCGACAGCCGCTTGGCCAGCCGCGCCCGCTCCCGAGGCCCGATCCCACCTTTCTTCAGCGCCGCGATCGGCGTCGTCCGGGCCTCGTCGAGCAGGGTCGTCACCCCTCGCAGTGCCTCCTGCGCGGCGGCCTCGACGGCCCGGCGTACCGCGGCGTGGTCGGCACCGGCCGGGGGGATATCTGGCCGCCCGGTCAGCGTAAGTTCGCGCTCGGCCAGCCAGTCCGCGACCGCCACCTCTCTGGGCAGTTCAGGCTGGTTGTTGACGCGTAACAGCAGACCGGCCGCGATCAGCTGCTCGGTCGGATCGCTGGCGCTGGGCAGCGAGGACCGGCCGTACGGCGAGTAGCCATACGGCGAGTAGTAGCCGCGATGGCCGCGCCGGAAATCGCCGAGCCGGTCCCTGAGCGGTTCCGGCAGGTGCGCCACCACCTTGGCCACCGAATGCAGCTCTGCCATCAGCTCGGACAGCCGCGCGATCAGTTCCGGCTTGCGCAGTCCCTCGGTCGCTGCCCCGAACCCGCCGACCGCCACCCGCAGGTCATCGGCCCGAACCGAGTTCGCGATCTTCGCCACCGGCCGTCCGCCGCCGATCTCGGCCGACCAGCGGGTCTCCAGCCATTCCGGCACACACAGCATCCCCGAGCGTTCCCACGCCAGCCCCCGCTCGCACAGCTGCGCCACGCCGACTCGCACCAGGTGCTCCGGGGCACCCAGCAGGTGCACCAGGGCAGGTAGCGTCGCAGACTCCCCCAGGGCGGCGATCCCCTGCCCGACGATGGCCGTGTCCCGGTCCACCATGCGCACCGCGGTGACCAGGGACTCCGCACCACCCAGCCGCTGCGCGAGCTGGCTGAAACCACGCGGAACCGGCTGCACCCGGACATCCGGGCGCGCCTGCAACAACGCGGTCAGCGACGCCGCATTCAAACCGGACAGGTACTCAGCAAACGATCCAGCGCTCACCGCCGTCATTGTGCCGTCCGGCCCCGCATGGTCTGCACCGGCCATCTGGGGTCACTATCGCGCTAGTCTGGCGCCATTAGTACGCTATAGTCGCGCTATGGCGACGATTCAAGTGCGTGATGTACCGGAGGATGTGGCCGAGACCTACCGGCGTCGAGCGCAGGCGTCCGGAAAGTCGTTGCAGTCCTACATGCGCGAGCAGTTGATCGCGATGGCTCGACGCCGCGACAAGGCCGAGGTGATGGCGGTCGTGGAGCAGGCACTGGACCGTGACCCGGCGCCCGGGTTGAGCGACGACACGATCCGAGCCAGTCTGCGGGAATTGCGCAGTGAGTGAGTACGTCGTCGATGCGGCCGCGGCCGTGAGCGCGCTGGGCCGCAAGGACGCCGTCGGCATCGCGACGCACAAACGGATCGCCGAGGCGACCTGCCATGCTCCACACCTCCTCGACGCCGAGGTGGGCCACGTCCTGCGCCGAGGTGAACGGGCCGGAGAGATCAGCGAGGAGACCGCCCGCACGGCGCTGCGCGCGCTCCCGACAATGATCGATCACCGCTATCCGCACACCGGGCAGCTCGCGGAGCGGGCCTGGGAGCTGCGGCACACGATCACCTTCTACGACGGGCTGTACGTCGCCCTCGCCACAGTGCTGGACCTGCCGCTACTCACCGGCGACATCAGGCTGAGTAAAGCTCCCGACCTGTCCTGCCGGGTAATGCTGATCAGCTGACCGACTTTGCCCAGTCGGCGGGCACAGTCAGCGGACGGCCGCCTGCACGGTGTGCTGGAGTACCTGCACGGTGTGCTGGAGGAGCAGTGCGGTGGTGACCGGGCCTATCCCGCCTGGGACCGGGGTGAGGGCCGCAGCTTGGTCGGCGACTGAAGCCGCGTCCACGTCGCCGACGAGGCCGCCATCGTCGGTGGGGTTGGTGCCGACGTCCACCACGACCGCCCCGCGCTTGACGTGCTGGGCGCCCACCAGGCCAGCCCGGCCCGCCGCCACGACCAGCACATCGGCGGCTGAGGTGACGGCGGCCAGGTCGGCGGTGCGGGAGTGGCAGACGGTGACCGTGGCATTGCGGTCCAGCAGCAGGTGGGCGACGGGCTTGCCGACCACGGTGGAGCGGCCGATCACCGCGGCGCGGCGGCCACCGAGCTCGACCTGGTAGTGATCCAGGATCGCGAGCACGGCCTCGGCGGTCGCCGGGGCGAACGCCGCCCGCCCGGCCACGAGCCTGCCCAGAGACAGCGGGTTGGCACCGTCGACATCCTTCTCGGGCGTGATGGCCGACGCCAGATCCGCCAGCACAGCTCCGGCCGGTAGCGGCGTCTGCAGGACGATCCCGTGCACCGTGTCGTCGGCACTGAGCCGAGTCAGCGCCGCGCGGATCGCCTCGGCGGCGGTATCAACCCCCAAATCAACGATGTCGCAGACGATGCCGACCTTCTCGGCAGCCCTGGCGATGGAGCGGACGTACCAGGCGCTCGACTCGTCCGCGGTGGCAACGACGACCGCGAGCCTCGGCGTCATCCCGGCCGCGGCAAGCTCGGCGGCCTGGGCTGCGGTCTCGGCGCGGATGGCCCCGGCGAGTTCCTTGCCAGCCAGGACAGTAGAGGTCATCGGCTGATGGCCTTGCGGACGGCGGCGGTGAGCTGCTCGGCGCGGTCGGCGATGGCGTCGACCTTGGCCGCTTCCCCGGCGAGCTCGCCGCGAGCGCGCTCGTCGGTGACGGCGCCGAGGTTGATCTCGACGTTCACCCGCGCGGTGGTCGCCGCCGCACGAGCGGCCTCGGCAGCGGCGGCGATGTCGGTGATGACGTTGCGGTTGCCGATCGGCAGCAGTTCCTGCGCCAAGCCGACCACGAGCGCAGCGATACCGATCACCTCGGCTGGCGGACGGCACGCGCCGACCAGGGCGTGTGCGATGGCGGCCGAGCGGGTGGCCTGCTCGTCGTCGGTGGCTTTCGGCAGCTGGTAGGCGTGGGTGACCGCGGTGAACGCCGCCGCGTCGTCCTCGGCGAGCTGCAGGGCCGCGGAGCGCAGCTGGTCCGTCTCGGTGATGATCCGCTCGATCGTCGACCGGTGGGCGGCATATTTGTCGCCGGTGCTGTAGCGGGCGACCATACCCAGCAACGCCGCGGCCTGGGCGGCGTGCAGGGCAGCCGACGCACCTCCGCCCGGGGCGGGCACCCGAGCGGCCAGCCGGTCCAGGAAATCGCTGATCTTCTCGTCACGCATTACGCGCTCAACCTCTGCGTCAATGGGTGTCGTGGCACAGCGGCGATCCTGCCACCTCGGACGGCCAACGCCACACGCCGCCGAGTTCGGCGGCGAGTCCGTGCCTGGCTGCCACCAGGAAATCCGCAGGATCCAGGTCCCCGGCGCCCTCGGGTAGCGCACCGAGCAGCGGGACGCCAGCGACCGTCGGCAGGTCCACCAGGTTGCACCGGGCAGCGAGATCCGGATGCCTCGGCCAGGCGCCGATCACCAGTCCGGGGCAGGTCAGACCGCGGGTGCGCAGCGCGTCGACGGTGAGTGCGGTGTGGTTGAGGGTGCCCAGCCCGGCGGCAGCCACCACAAGCACCGGGGCACCGAGGGTGATCGCGACGTCGGCCAGCGTGCCCCCGTCGGAATCGAGGCGGACCAGCAGGCCGCCTGCGCCCTCCACCAGCACGAGATCGTGAGCGGCGGCGAGCTCGCGGGTGGCGGCTGCGACGGCCACCGGTGTCACCGGCGCCACCCCGGCGCGACGGGCCGCGGTGGCCGGTGCCAGGGGATCGGGGAACCGGGCCAGCTCACGACCCGTCACGGCCCGGCTAGCCAGCCGCCACACCTCGTCAAGATCACCAGGCTCGGCGGGTTCGACGCCGGTCTGCGCGGGCTTGAGCACGGCCACCCGCCGGTGCGCGGCCACACCGAGCGCCGCCAGCGCCGCGGTGACCACTGTCTTGCCGACCCCAGTGCCGGTGCCGGTCACCAGGAGTATCCCGGAGATCACGCCCGTGCGCCGGTGAGCACCGCGTCGAGCACCCGCGCTACCTGCGTCAGGTCTGCGTCGCTCAACGCGGCGTGCGCGGTGAGCCGCAGCCTACTGGTGCCCGCGGGAACCGAAGGCGGCCGGAAGCACCCCACCCGGATGCCGTGGCGCAGACACTCCGCGGCAGCCTCGACGGCCCGCTGCGGCTCGCCGAGGATCACCGAGACCACCGCTGAGGTGGGTGCTGCAGCGCCGGCGGCGGCGGCGATCGAGGCCGCGACCTCGAGCACCCGGCCGGGCAGCGTGGGCTCGGCGCGCAGCACCCGCAACGCACCCAGCGCCGCACCGACCGCGGGCGGGGCCAGACCGGTGTCGAAGATGAAGCTGCGGGCGGAGTCGACGAGGTGGTCGACGACGGCGCGGGAGCCCAGCACGGCACCGCCCTGACTGCCCAGGGACTTCGACAGGGTCACGGTGGCCACCACGTCGGGCTGCCCGGCCAGGCCGCATTCGGCGAGCAGCCCTCGCCCACCCGGCCCGCGCACCCCGAGACCGTGCGCCTCATCGGCCAGCAGCGCCGCACCCCGGGACCGGCACACCGCATGCAGCTGCGCCAACGGTGCGAGGCCGCCGTCCACACTGCCCACCGCATCGGTGACGACCAGCGCGCGCTGCTGCGACCGGGCGGCCAAGGCGGCATCCACCGCGGCGACGTCGAAGTGCGGAGTGACTACTACCTGGGCCCGGGACAGCCGGCAGGCGTCGATCAGCGACGCATGGCAGGCGGCGTCGGACACCACGAGACTGCCAGGGCCCGACAGCGCGCTCACCGCCCCGAGGTTGGCGGTGTAGCCGGAGGAGAACACCAGCGCCGCCGCGGTTCCGCAGAACGCGGCGAGCTCGGCCTCCAGCTCGGCGTGCACCTCGGTGGACCCGGTGACCAGCCGGGATCCGGTCGATCCCGCGCCCCAGGTGCGCGTGGCCTCGACCGCTGCCGCCACCACCCGCGGGTCGCGGGCCAGGCCCAGGTAGTCGTTGGAAGCCAGATCGATCACTGGTTCGACGGCGCAGCGCGGCCGCAGCGTGCGTCGCAGCCCTTCCGCCCGCCGGGCCGCGGCCCGATTGTCCAGCCAGTCCAATGCTCCGGTCACGACCAGCGCCGTCACTCGCCCGCCGGGTCGAACAGCGGTAACCCGAGACAGACGCGGCCGACGAAATCATGCAAGGCGTCGGTGGTGGGCGCCATCACGCGGGCGGCGAGTGCGTCCCGGAAACGTCGCTCCACGCCGAGTTCCTTACGGAACGCGGCCCCGCCACACAGCCGCAGCACACCGTCGGCGACCTCGGAGGCCGCTTCCGCCGCGACCGCCTTGACCTGCAGCACACGCAGCATTGCGTCCTCCCGCCCGGTGGCCAGCGCTGTCAGGGTGTCCTGCAGGAACGCCCTGGTGGCGTCGGTCTGGATGCGCAACCGGGCGAACGCCGCACGGGTGACCGGCTGCTGCGCCAGCGTCTGGTCGAGATGCTGTAGCCGGGTCCGGACGAGGTGCGTGGCGGCCTCGGCCACCAATGCCTCCATGATCCCGAGCGAGAACGCCGCATTGAGCACCAGGAAGTAGGGCAACGTTGCGCCGAGCGCGATGTCCAGACCCGCACCGTCGTCCCCGAGCCGGGCTCCCGCAGGAACCACGACGCCCACCGCGGACATCGGGTTGGACGCATTGCCCCGCAGGCCCAGGCCGTCGAACTTGCCCGCCACTCGCAACCCGGCCGTCTTGCCGGGCACCAGCCACAGGGTCATCGGGCCCTTGGCGGCGACGGGCCTGCTGGACCACACGTAGCTGTCGGCCTGGCCGGCTGAGGTCACCCAGCTCTTGCGGGCATCCAGGACAACAGTGTCATCATCTCCCGCGGTCGCCGTGCTGCCTGGGGCCCAGAAATGGCTGCGAGAACCGGTCTCGGAGAAGGCCAGGCTACTCAGATGGTCGCCGTGGGCGATCGCGCGGCGGACCTCCTGCGGCCCGTGCGCCTCGATGATCGCGACAGCCGCGTAGTGCATCAACACGACCATCGCCGTGGAGCCGCACCGGCCTGCCAGCGTCTCGACGACGTGCGCGGCGGCTGCCAGTGACTCACCGGTACCGCCGACGCTGGGCGCGCTGAGCAGGCCGAGCAACCCGACCTCACCAAGGGCCTTGACGCCGTCTCTGGGGAACATGGCTGTGCGGTCAACCTCATCGGCCTGCGGACCGACCGTGCGCTCGATGACGGCCGACAGCATCGCCTTGTAGTCCGTTGCGATCGGCGCAAATTCTGGACCAGCGCTCATGACCACTCTCCCACTGGTGTTGGTTGCGAACTCAGCTTCTGGACCCTGGCGAAGACATACACCGAGCCGTCGGTAACATGGCCATTGGTCACGATGCCTGCCGCGTTCAGAACGCGCTCGATCAAGCTTCGTGAAGCGGACCGGAACACCTCGCGCTGGTATTCACTATCACTGCCGCTGGGTTCCCAGGACACCATCACGTAGCTGCCGTCCGTTTCGTGCGGAAATATGGCGATACTGATGTCATCGCCGAAACCATCGTTTGGCCAATCAATCTGCAGGGGAAGCCCCGCGTCGTCGAGTGCAACGAGGATCCGCACCACGATGTCCCGAAGGGGATGGCCGGCCACACCGTGCCGTGCCTCGGCTACGTCGTAAACCCTCGTGTCTGCCAGCCAGCCGAGCTGCACGTGACGGGCCTGGGTCTCACTGTCGTACCAGCGTCCCGCACGTTCGCCATCGTCGTCGTCATCGGCGTCAAGCATGGGCGAGTAGGTACCTTTGACGATCAGGCGATCGGGGTCACGCTCGTAGCGTCGCGCCAGGAACCCCAGTGTGTCCAGGAGTCGGCCTAGCCCTTTCATCACCAGCCCCGAGGAAGTGGACGCCTGGATCGTGCTGAGATCGGTCGAGGACTTCCAGCCGATGACCAGGCCGACCTGGTCATCGGCTGGTGTGATGACCGCACCGACGCCGGTCTCATCGGCGAGTGCGTACCCAAGCCGACGCAGCGCCGCGCGTAGCTCGCCCTCCAGGTCCGGAGGCTGGGGAATGTCATCGAGCCCCTGCATGGGCTGGGTCTCCTCGTTCTCGTTCCGGTCAGCTGCCGACAGCGTGGTCGTTGCGGGCGCCCACAGCTGATGACCAGCTGCAACGTCGTGGACGATGGCATGGACCAGCCGGAGCCTCGCCATCCGGCTCAGTTCCCACCACGGCACCAGTTCGGGCGCCAGCGCCGTGGCGATCTGATTCGCCAGGACCATCGCCCGGCCGATATGCAGCAGCGTCATTTTCCGATCGTGCGGAGCGAACAACACGCCCAGATTCAGATGCGCGGCGCACGCGAGCTCTACCATACCGGCCGTTTCCGCGGTCGCCGCAGCCAACCCGAATGAGGAGAACCTCGTGGGCCGGTGCACGGATTGTCTGCTTTCGAAATCAAGCAGATACTGTATCGGGTCGAAGGGTGCACCGAGCAAGGCGAGACCGTGCTGATACCAGCACCGAGCTATGTCCGGCACGGCCTGGTTACGTTGGGCGAGCTTGAGCGCGAACTCCGCGTTACGCACCGCCGCCCTGCTCCAGCCACGAGCCAGCGAAAGCTTGGACCACAGCAACAATAACGTGACGCGATGGTGCCACGGCACTGTGTTATGAGAACCACCGCCATGAGGACCGCTGCCCCTCGGGCCGCCACCGTTCGGGTCAGTGTCCAGGGCACGACGCGGTAGCCACCGGCGGGCCGCCACCGCGTGACGACGAGCGCGGCTGAGATCTCCGGCTTCGAGTGCATCCTCGGCCAGGCCGACCTCCAGCTCGAAGCCAAGGAGGTGAGTACCCCTCCACAGCTGCTCAGCCGTGACCGAACAGGAGGTGAAGTCCGTTGCACCGAGATCACCGATCCAGCCCAGCGCCCGCCTGGCCTCATCGCCTGCGGAAGTGCGGGCGCCCAGCTCGCGGAGAACCTGGGCGACCAGTACCGACGCCAGCACCTGCGGCCCCCGCTCATGCGGGCCGAGCGGACGGTCCACCAAGCGATCGAATTGGCTCAGCGGCGCCAACACCGCCAGCGCGTGGGCGTAGTACCCGGTCCGCAACGCGGCAAATGCCTGCAGCCACCGCAGATCGCTCAGTACATCCAGCGCCATGTCCGCCACGTACGGCTCGACAGCGCTGCGCAGCAGCTTGACCTCGTCGGCCGGGCGACGGCGAATTGTCCATTCCAGCAGGTGCAGCAGCGCGTCCACCTGCGAGAGACCCGCCTCGGTCAGCTCGGCGAGACGGGCATCAAGGGGCGCACCAGCAAGCCAGGCTCGCGCCGTGTTCGGTTGAGCCCGATCCACGCCCGTCTCCCATCCTCTCCACCTCGCCACCGCTGCAACCGTCGGATATGTCATACACCTTCCGCGCCAGCGGCCACGCGTGGCTACGGCTTGTACTCAGCGCGCCGACCTGCCCGCTCAGCTGGGTAGCACGATCTCGGCCACTACCGCCCGGTGGTCGCCGCCAGGAAGCGGGACCGTGTCGAACGATCGAACCAGGCAGGTCGGCTCCACGAGGAGATGGTCGATCGCCACCACCGGCGCGATTGAGGTGTCGGTGGGCCAGGTGGCCCATAAGCCCCGGCCCACCGTGTCGGCCGCGTCCTGGTAGCCGGTCTCGAGCAGCGCGCGCAGCGGCTGGTGGTCCAGGGTGGCGTTGAAGTCGCCCGCGAGCACCCGGGTGATGGGCCCGCCCAGCGGCCGGGGCAGGTCGGCAAGCTCCGCGCGCCACGTGGCAGGCTGGATCAGACCGACCGGTGCAACGGCGTGCACCGCGACCACCTCGACATCCACCACGCCCGGCAGATCGACGAGGGCGGCCGGCTGCCAGTGGTAGGAGGACTGGCTCGTCAACGCACGCTCCTGAAGCGGGTACCGGGAGGCGAGCCCCGTACCCGCGGCCCGCGGCTCGGGCCGGAAGACGCGGTGCGGCAGGAGCTCCCGTAGACCGGCTGCGTCCAGCGCTGCGACGGCCTGCGGCGTCAGCTCCTGCAGACTCAGCACGTCTACGTCGCGCGCGCGGACCAGATCCACCACCACACGCGGGTCGACCTGCCCGTAGTACAGGTTCGCGCTGGCCACCATGAGCGCAGGCCCGGTGGCGTCCGGCTGCGCGTCGGCGACCGCCCGCGGCAACACCCCAGCACCGAGCACGACGACGGCCAGCGCCGCGCCTGCGAAGCTCCGCCAGCGCCGGGCGGCCAGCGCGAGCAACGCCAGGACTCCGGCGCCGCCCAGCGCGTAGGGCGTGAACGAAAGGGCGACGAAGGTCCACTGTGCGGCGCCGGTGCCGGCCACCCGGAGCAGCGCCGCCCCGATCGCGACAGCGACCCCCACGGCAAGGAGCAGGGTGAGCGCCCGCCCACCCAGTGCCCTGCCACGGTTACCGCTCACCTGATCCCGCATCGGGACGGGATGTTACGCCGACCAGATCACCGTCACCGCAGCGCTGTTGTCGCTTTCACACCGAGCGCGCGTACTCGACAGTCGGTAGGCCCAGGCCGCCTCCGTCGCTCTCACGGCCGGTCTGTGCCCAGCCCTCACGCTGGTAAAAGGCGCGGGCTCGCGCGTGATCTCGCGGGGTGAAGAGGCTCAGCCGGTGAAAGCCGCGACGCTGCGCCTCGGCAACAGCGCTCTCGAGCAGGGCGGCGGCGACTCCACAGCCATGCCAAGCCGGACGGACGAAGAGCTGCCAGAGCTTGCTCGTCCCAGGCGCGGGAGGATCAGGATCGGCGCGCGTCGTGGGAGCGAGCGACACATGGCCGACGAGCTGACCCTCGATGCGGCCGAGCTGACACCAGACATCAGGAAGCTCGAGCTTCTCAGCCATGCGCAGAACCTGGTCTTCGCCCGGCACGACCGGCCGCCACCCGGCAGGAGCCCAGGCCCGGTAGCCATCGAATCCCTCATCGACAAGCTCGACGACCTGCGCGGCATGCTCGGGTCGGGCGCGGCTCAGCACGAGCGAAGGAACAGTTTCAAAGTGATCCCGATCTCGGATTCGCCTCATCATCTCGATCGTGTTGTCGGGGATATGACATTTCGTGATCAATACGACTGGGTTGGCCAACCGGTGTCTAGCGATAACCTCCAGCAGAAAAGCCATACGTCATCGAGTCGGCTCGGGTTCATTCGTGGGCTCACCCCCACCTACGGTTACGAAATTGCCTTCCGTACTCGATGCAGTGGCAGCGATCGGGATACCAGTAACTTCGGCGTACTGGCCGTTCGGGGTGACGGTGAACTGCCATTTCTCTGCTGTCGGGCTGCCCGTGTGGACCCAGCGGGTGTACGCGGCTTCAATCTCATCCCAGAGGTGACGCGGGCCGAGCTGATTCACGTCGAAGGTACTGATACCGGGTGCGTAGTCAACGCTGGCCCACGACCGGGATACGTGGTCCAGAAACCACACGGTGTACTCGCCGGAGTCATCAGTCGCACAGCAGCGACGGAATTCACAGTCCGGCACGAGCAGTCCCATGGCCAACGCCGCGTGGTAATCGTCGGTCACCAGACTGGGGTGCAGATCGGTATGGCTGACCAGGGCCTTGTCCAGGTCATAGATGAAGTCAGCCACCCAGGTCACGGGAATGCGCTGGTCACGCAGCCACATGAAGGCCACATTGCCAACCAGGTGACCAGTTGCAGTGCCGTCCTCGCCGACGGTCAGTGACATCAGCGCGCCGTTGAGGTAAGCGGTTCCCCACGGTGTGACCACCCGCCCGCCCGGCCGGGTCTGCGCCACCCACGCATACGGCACCTGCTGGACCGCCGCCGTGGACAGCACCCGGTCGTAGGGGGTGTGGAGTGGGTAACCCTGCGCGCCGTCACCGGTGATCACCGTCACGTCCTGGTAACCAGCACCTGCGAGCACGACCCGCGCCCGGTCGGCCAGCGCGGCATCCACCTCGATCGTGGTGACATTCTCCGCGCCCAGCCGGTGTGCCAGCAAGGCCGCGTTGTACCCGGTGCCAGTGCCGATCTCACAGACACTCATCCCGGGTTCGACGTCCAAGACGGCGAGCATCTGTGCAACGACATCCGGCTGGCTCGCCGAACTCGAGATGCGATCTCCGATGAGTCCTGGCCCGACTGGTTTTCCGTTATCAACCTGAGTGATCAGGAATTGACGAGGTGTGTACGCCAGGCGCAGCCAGCGGACTGGGTCCTCCACCCGGCGAAACGGCACCAGTTCACCGCGTTTCTGGTGCCATATCAGGTCAGGGATGAAGTGATGACGAGGTACCGCGAGAAACGTTTCTCGCCACGCCCGATCCAGCTCGCCACTCGTCGTGAGCTCATCGACCATCTCGCGCCGCAGATCCGCCGGATCATTCACTCCTCCTCATCCTCCTCTTCCTCCTCTTCCGGCGCGTCGTCTAATGCCCTAGCGCCCGGTGAGCGCATGTCATAGGTATTAACGACTCGACCCGCTTGCTTGACTCCTAGCTTACCTGCCGCCGTTTCCAAGTGATCCTGAAGCCAGACACACCGCTCTTCAACCGCTTTCTCTACATCGATGATGTCCATGATCTACTCACACCACCTCATAGCACCGGTTAGTTCGATGATCACGTGGTCGGGGTTGTCCAGCCATACCATTGGTGTTGACCGGCGGTGATGCCGAAGCGGTGGCGTTCGGGCTGGCCGAGCGTCTGCCATTCGGTGTAGGCGGTTTCGATCTCGCCCCAGAGCGGGCCGTCGGCGGTGGCCTTGACGGCGCCATTGGTACGGATGAGAGCGAAGGTCGAGCCGTCGGTGCTCTGACCCCAGGTCTGGACC
>JBQTGW010000352.1:0-2490 GCA_052390495.1 Pseudonocardiales bacterium | reverse complement strand
GCAAGCCGCGCTGCTCGGATGATGCTCGCCCCGGCCCTGGGTGCCGCTCACCTTGACGAACAGAAGCTCGGGGGTATCTCGCCGATGTATGCGGCGGATGAGCAGACTTCCCGCCCGTTTGTCTGGTTCCCACTTTGGTGAGGGCGGCACGTAATGCCTGCGGCGTCGCGTATTTCATCAGTCCTGGCGGCCGGTTTCTGGTTGTCGGCGGGTGTGGAGGGCTGTGTTGGCCGTCGCGGTGAGTTCGAGAAGAATCTGTTGCTGCCGGTGGTCCAGGCTGGACAGTAGCGCCGCCATCTCGTTGCGGCGATAGGTGTCCCCCTCGCTGGCTTGGTGGAGCAGGCTGGTCAGCAGTGCGCGGCCATTACGGCCGCGAATACCGTACTTGGCGGCGTAGGTGCCCGCCTGTGCGCTCAGCGTGTCGAGGTCGACGGCGTTGCGGCGTAGCGCGTCGGCGATCACGTCACCGATGTGTCCGCCATCGACGTGATCGGCCAGCAGGTCGAGGACTGTGCGTTCGACCGTGGTGACCGGTAGCCCGTCGATGACGGTGCGGTGTCTGATGGTTCAGCGTACGTGAGGTGGCCGATATCCCCGGCCGCAGGTGTCTTGGTCATGCCCCCATCCTGGTCACCCCATCCGCCCCCGCCCAGCCGGTGATCCTCAGTAACGAGGGTGGGGACAACCCGACCCGGTAGCCGAGATGACCCCACGCAGCCACAGCCCACCGTTCGGCTATCACTGCGGCGTCACCGCACAGTAGGTTGACCTACCGGACGCCCATCCCCGCGGCGGCCCGATCGCTGCGCGAGGAGGTCCCGGGCTGCATGGCCGATGAGTCGACCACCCGCCAACAGCTCATTGACGGAGCCATCGAGACGATCCGGAACCAGGGAATCACCGGGACGTCCGTGCGTAGCATCGCGCACACCGTGGGGATGGACGAGTCACTGATCCACCACCACTTCGGCAACCTGCACGAGCTGCTCGCCGAGGCCAGCCGGGTGGCCGCGCAGGCGCGGGTCGCCACCTTCCGGGACCGGTGCGACGGGGTGAGCAGCCTGCGCGAGCTGGTGGTGGTGGGGCGCGAACTGTGGGCGCAGGAGCGCGAGCGCGGCAACATCGTCGTGCTGAGTCAGCTGCTGGCCGGCGCGCAGGGTGACCCGCTGCTTGCCTCGGCCGCCAGTGCGGCATTGCAGTTGTGGGTCGTGGAGGTCGAGCGGGTGATCCGGCGGCTGCTCGCCGACTCGCCGCTCGCCGACCTCGTCGACCCGGCCGTGGCGGCCCGCGCGGTGTGCGCGAGCTTCGTCGGACTGTCCCTCTTCGGCGCGGTAGACGACGTCTCCAGCCCTTTCGACATCCTGGAATCCCTGGCCGGCTTTGCCGAGGACCTCAAGCCCTTCGAACGCGGGCTGCTGTACGCCAGGCTGCGCAGCTACACCAACCGCCGCCGCTGATGTCGTCAATCAGTGGTGGTCCGCCCGTCTCCGACCCGACGATGACGAGCCGACCGCCGCCACGACCCCGGCATTATCGTCGCACCGCCCGACGGTTCCCCGCAGTCGTGGAGGGTGGGGCAGCGGGCCGGAAGAGCCGACGCAGTAGCCGTGCCACCAATCCACTGCGGCGGTGCGAGTTGGTGTCGCTTGTGGTGCTGCGGTGCAGTGCTGTCTCGCAGTCCAGGTACGTCGGCCCCCGGTGGGGCCACCATGGGTGCGGCCACGATGACCCCGCCCGCAGGTTGACCCGTGACGGGCGCGAGCTGCGGGTGCGAGAGGTGCACACCGACGACGCCGCAGCGCAGACCCTGCTTACCTACAAGGACCCACCGGTACACGCGGCCAGCGAATCCAAGCCCGAAACAGAGACAACTGTCGGTGACGCGGATGCGCTGCGGGCCGGCCGCTGCTCGCCGGAGCAAACTCAAGCCGCTTCCGCACTTGTGAAACTTTCGATGGTGACCACCGCCCGGGTCTGGGACGCCACCAGCGGGCTGCCCGTGGGGTTCACGATCGTCACCCTGCCGGGGCGCGAGCTCGCGGTCTTCGACGCCATCGCGGACCAGCTGGTCAGGGCCAGCGCGGGGGCCTGGCGCTGGCTCGGCTGGAACGTCGTCGAGGACGGCCGGCTCACCCGCCTCCCCGCAGAGTCCTTCGGGCCCCTCCCACCCCTGCATCCCGCCACCTAGTCCGAGCAGCTGGCCCGAGCGGTCACCGTGCCGTGGGCCTCTGCTCCCAGAGTGCATGCTGCGCAGGTATACTGCTTGCATGCCGTCGATCCAGGTACGACACGTCTCTTCAGGTACCCACGCGGTGCTGCGTCGGCGAGCCGCCGAACTCGGCCTGTCCATGCAGGAGTATCTGGTGGCGTTGCTCGATGAATTCGCGTCGAAGCCCACGGTCGAGGAGGTACTACGACGTGCGGGGGGCCGCGCGGGCGGGCGGATCGGGCTACGGCAGGCGGCCGACGAGCTACGCGCTGATCGCGACT
>JBQTGW010000351.1:0-4569 GCA_052390495.1 Pseudonocardiales bacterium | reverse complement strand
GAACCGGGACACAGACCCACGCGCGGCAACCAGAGAATTCAGCCACCCGACCCTCACCTTTCGATTTCCAGACGAGAGTGGTGTGCCGCTGGTGGCACGTCCGCATGCCGCGACCCCACCGCCCCCGAGGTGACAGACGGTGATAACCCTGTCCTGTCAAGGGTGGAGGGCACCCGGGGGGCCGGGAACCGGGCCCAGTGGGGGACGGCACCCTGCTGTGGCTACCGGCAGCACCAGCCGACGACCACGGAAAGTGAACCTTTGACTACACATCCCGGTTAACTTCGAAGAGCCAGGAAAGCCGCGCGATCCGTGACTCGGGAATGCACCACATCCGGTATCGGCACGATACTCGACGCGGGATTGACGGCCTCGCGCTGGCAATGGCCACAGTCATGGCAGCGATCCGACCAGTGGTACGGGAATTGGACGACGCCGATGGGCAACGACTCGTTGAGATCCAGGCGATCATGCCGACGAGACGGCACCAGATCACCGATCCACGGGTGGATCCGCCGCCGTACTGGCCGAGACGGGCGGGAGCTGTGACACGGCCCCGGAAGCATCGCAGCTCGGGCTGAACGGCCTCGTCGTCGGTCGCTGTTAGGCGGTGATGCGGTCGCGGAGGTCGGCGACGCCGGGGCTGGTGTGTAGGGGTTCGAGCGCGGTGTTCAGGACCCGGAGGTGGTCGTAGGCCAGGGGGGAGGAGGGACTTAGCGCGTTGCGCGCTTCACGACGAGCCAACCGGAAGCGACTGGCCATTGTCAGGGCCGCAAGCAGCTGATGCGGCGGAAGAACGGAGCCGGTCAGCGCGAACGCCGTATGGCCGATCTGGCCTACGCCAACAATCTCGCCGTCGTCCTGGTTGGGTGCACCCCGATGTCGTCTGCCGGGACGCGGCACGTGCTGCCGACGTTGTTCGTATTGCCTTCGTGTTACGCTGGCTGGTGTATCGGGAAATTCTCTGGACCGAGGACAACGAGGAGCACATCGCCAAGCACGGCGTCGGATCCGGGCAGGTCGAGAAGGTGGTCAACGGTCGTCCGGTGCTCACGCGTCGGGGTCGCGAGGGCACCACCGAAGTCTATGGCGCCACGTTCGACGGGAGAGCACTCGTGGTGATCCTGGCCCCGGCGTGGGACGGGCGGTGGTACGTCGTCACCGCCCGAGACATGACTACCAGTGAGCGGCGCGCGTTCCACCGGAAGGGACGCTGATGAAGATGGACGCACAACAGCTGCACGACCTTGCCGAGTACTACGACTCGACCGATCTGACCGGGCACATCGAGCAGGCCACCTGGGAAGAGCCCGAGCCGGTCACCGAGCCGATGGTGACCTACGCCCTGCGTCTGCCCAAGCCGATCATCGACCAGATTCGCGATGCCGCCGACGCGCGCGGGGTAAAGGTCAGTGCCTTGATGCGGGAGTGGCTCCAGGAACGCCTCATCCTGGAGACCGAGCCCGGCGAGGACGCAACAATCCCGGTCAGCGCACTGTTAGCGCTCGTCGCAGAGCGCGGTACCCGCCGGAGTCCCCGAGCCTCCTAGCCCACTAGCCTCGCCTGGACGGCGTCGTTGTCCAGGACCACCGTGCGTGCCTGCCTCATGCCATTGCGGCCCTATGCAACTGCGGCTGCGAGGCCGGTGGCGTAGAGCAGCCAGCACCGCAGCGTCACGCAGGTTGCCAGGAAGACGCACCGACGTGCCGACAGCGGCCCCGGCGGTGTCCCCCGTGGAACCAGCGCTGACGGGAATGTGGCGATCGTTCGCGCATGAGGTGTGTGGCGCGCGGGTATCCGAAAGTGTGCGCCAAAGACAGGCCCTGTTCAGAATCGACCCCTTCTCAGAATCGACCCCTTCTTAGAATCGAGGAGTGCTGATATGTCACATTCCGATACCACTACGGCACGCTCCGGTGACGGAGCACGTGCGGAGTTCGCTTTCTGGCGCGATCACACCACGATTTCCTTGCAGCCGGTCGCGGCGCCGTCGATCCTCGGGTTGTACGGCTTCGCCGTTGCCACTTTCATGGTGGCGGCCAATCTGGCCGGCTGGTACGGCGACGGGATCATCACGCCACTGATCCTGTTCCCCTTCGCGCTGACGTTCGGCGGCATCGCGCAACTGCTCGCCGCGATGTGGGCCTACCGGGCCCGCGACGGGCTGGCCACCGGGATCCACGGTGCGTGGGGATCTTTCTGGATCGCTTACGGTATCTACCAGCTGCTGGTGGCTGTGGCCGTTCTGCCCGCTATTGTGGTCAACACAGCGGCGGCGGTGGCGTTCGGCTACTGGTTCATCGGATTGGCCGCGATCACCTGGGTGGGCTTCGTCGCGGCGCTCGCCGAGAACCTCGCGAACAGCCTTTTCCTACTGGCCCTGGCTGCCGGTTCGACGCTGCTGGCGATCGGCTTCACGACGATCCTGCCTGGTCTGGTCACCATCGGTGCCATCCTTTTGATCGCTTCGGCGGTGCTGGCCTGGTACACCGCTAGCGCGATGGTCCTGCAGGGCACCACCAAGCGGGTCATGCTGCCGATGGGTGTGCGGGGGCAGCCGCAGGCTCCCGGCGCCCTCGTCCCTCACCAGCCGATCCAGTACGAGGCAGGCGAGCCCGGCGTCAAGATCGGTCAGTGATGTTATCGGTCAGGCCCGCGGCGGGCGTAGGACAGTCGTGACGAGCACCGCGCGACGTCCGGTTGGTAGCGTCGGCGCGTGGTCGGAATCGTCGAGCCGAGGTACTGCCGAGTCACGTGAGCATCGAGGATCTGTGGCTGCGGGCTATCGACGCTCAACCGGCGCCGTCCTCGGCGGTGGTGGTGGTGACCGCCCTCGCCGCCGCGACACTGGTGGGCTGGCAACGCAGTTGGCGGGTGCTGCGCGGGGTGGTGACGATCGCGCATGAGGGCGGGCATGCCGCGGTCGCGGCGCTCACCGGTCGCAAGCTGATCGGGGTTCGGCTGCATTCCGACACCTCGGGGCTTACCGTCTCAACCGGCAGACCCACCGGTGCCGGCATGGTATTCACCCTGCTCGCGGGCTATGTGACGCCCTCGGTACTGGGACTGGGCGGGGTGCTGGTACTCGCGACCGGCCGGATCACGGCTCTGCTGTGGGTAGCCGTCGCGCTGCTCGGCGGGCTGCTACTGCTGATCCGCAACGGCTACGGCGTGGTGTCGGTGGTGGGCACCGGCGCGGTGCTGGTCATGCTCTCGTGGTTCGCCTCGCCCGCGGCGCAAGGCGCCATGGCCTACCTGATCGTCTGGTTTCTCCTGCTCGCCGCACCACGGCCGGTACTCGAGGTAAGCAGACTGCACCGGCGCGGCCGAGGCACCGGCTCCGATCCCGACCAGCTGGCGCGGATCACCGGGGTGGGTGCCGGGTGGTGGATCACGCTATTCGGTGTCCTCACGCTAGCCGCCGCGATGTGCGGCGCTTACTTCCTGCTGTAGCGTTTCCCACCCTCCGCTCTTCGAAAATCGAAAAATGTGAGATTCTAGACATTAAGGAGATTTATTCACTGTGAAGAACAACCAGCGGACAACGCAGGCCGAGTTCCATCCTGACAGCGGACCGGCCCCACGGTGCAAGGCCATCCTGGCTACGCCGGAAGCACTCGCCCTTGACCATTCACAGCCAACCGACCTGGACGACTGTACGCCTGCCGAAGGTTTTAAGCGAAGCGACGTTGCCATCGCAGTAGAGGAATTTCATTCCGTGTTCAACCTTCCACGTCGGACACAGCCTTCCCTCGATGTAGAAAAATCCTTAGAAATGCTGCGAATCTCGCTACTCGAAGAGGAGGTCAGCGAACTAGTTGCCGCAACACGTGCTCGTGATCTGATCGGGATAGCCGATGCGTTGGCAGATATCACCTACGTAGTGTATGGCACTGCGTTGACCTACGGGATTGATCTGGATGCTGTGCTCAGCGAGGTCCATCGGTCGAACATGAGCAAGCTGGACCGTAATGATAAGCCAGTGATAAGGGCAGACGGGAAAGTGCTGAAGTCTGAACTCTACTCACCACCCAATGTTGCAGCTGTGCTACAAAACCAAGCTTTTACTGGAGCTCGGTGAGTGCCCGTTGAATCTGGTATTTCGTCTTCGGCATCGCAGGCGCCGCACCACACCCGCATGTCCTGTTCGCTCGGAGTCTGGGCACCGTGTTCGAGCTTGCTGATCTTCGTGAAGTGCCACTCGCACACGGCAGCCAGGGCCCGCCCCGTCAGATTCGCATCGGTGCGAATCTCTCGGAGGCGGGCTCCCAGCGCCTCGCGGGCCTGCTTGACTGGTGTGGTGGGCACCTCAGGAAGGCGTGTACTCGTGGTGCGGGATAGCGATCGCCCACGCTTTCTCGAAGGCTTTCGCGCACGCCTCAACGACGTCCGGATCGGTCGTCATGTCGTGGTCAAGGGGCTCTTCGAAGTTAACCGGGATGCGTAGTCGAATGATCACTTTCTGTGGTCGTCGACTGTTGCTGTTGGCGGCGGCAGGAAGTTGCCTTCCTCGATCGGGCACGGTTCTCCACCATCGGCGCCCTCCACCCTTGACAGGATCGCATTATC